>JAUIGC010000073.1 GCA_030429835.1 Bacteroidia bacterium | reverse complement strand
TGGCACCGTAGGAGGAATGTGGACTACTATCGTAATGGCTTAAAAGTAATAGGGCTTTTCCATTCCCCGTTCCTTTTATTCTCGCCAAAATATTGGTGGCCTTGCTCAAGTTGGCCCAGTCCCCTGCCGTATAACCCGTTTGCAATTGGGTTTGCAGTCCCATTTGTTCCAATTGGGAGACGATATAGGACTGCACTTTTTTATGGCCGGGAAACCCAACACCATGGGGCTCCTTTGAAATGGCTTCCACGTGTGCCATGGCCCTATCCGTAGAAAATAGGGTGTCATTTTTATCATGATCCGGGGAATAGGTGGGCATAAGCGAAGCAATACTCCAGTACACTGCCAAGATCAACAGGAGTAATGTTGTTACGGAAGCGGTCTTTTTCATTGGTTATCGGTTCTGTCTAAAAGTATTAAATATTACAGAGATGTCACCATTCATCTATTTTTTTTACCATATTAACTTTTTTTTAATATATTTATTAATCAACCACTAAATAAATTGTTATGGGTATCAAAAGCTTTCAAGGTATTAGGAAGATTGTTAAAAAGCAATTTGAGGCCCCAATATTGGTGGCCGATTATATGACCACCAAATTGGTGACCTTTAGACCTGACCAGTCCATTTTGGAGGTCATGGAGAAGTTTGCCAAACACCACATTTCGGGTGGTCCCGTTTTGGACGACAATGGATTTCTGGTAGGGATTATCTCAGAGGCCGATTGCATGAAACAAATATCGGAAAGCCGTTATTTTAACCAACCTATTCTTGAAAAGAATGTGGAGAATTTCATGACCAAAAATGTGGAAACCATACCGGATGATATCTCCATTTTTGATGCTGCCGGAATTTTTGCACAACATAATAGAAGAAGATTGCCTGTGATGCGAAACGGGATACTCGTAGGGCAGATAAGTAGAAAGGATATTGTTATTGCCGCACTTAAGTTGAGCGGGCATAACTGGAAATAAATTTTTAAACCAAGTTAGTTAAAGAAGGTGCTTCCGAAAGGAGGCATTTTTTTAGTGAAAAACCACTATTCACGTTTTACGATCATATAATAATCATTGTCCAAGGGAAGATATCCCAGGTCATATATAAAATAATAGGTAGTTCCCTTTTTTGTCGTATAGAGATTAGTAATGTACTCAAAATCAAAGCCTTTGTCCATCAATCGGGTTTTGGTAGTCTTGGTCTTGCCATCCGTAAGTTTAAAGTCATCCAAAACCCTGTAATTTTTGCGCAGTCGATTATTGATGTTACGCATCAAATTTTTACTATCCTTGTTAATCTTGTTGTTATAGGCGTTACGGCAATAATCATTACAGAATTTTTTGTCCAACCGACCCATCACCTCCGTCCCACATTCCAAACATTTCCTTTTTTCCACCTTATTGCCTTTTATAATTGAACTGTACTTCCTCCAAGGAACCATCCTCATTTCCAATGACCACATACATATTGATTTCCTTGTCCGAAATTCGTTCAATGGTAAAATCATCAAAGAACACCTTATTCGGCTCTATTTTTACCAGCTTAAAATCGACCGTATCTTCTTTTTCTTCCCATCCCGTTAGGTCACCATCAAAATGTTTTAATTGTAACCATAAGGTGCCATCGATTTCCGTAATATGTCCCAACTCGTAAAAGTTGACGTTTCCATCCACCACCAATTTAAAGGAAAACATCATGCTGCCTCCCAGCGGAGGACTCCAGATTTCTTCGGCAATACCTCCAAAAGCTTCCCCTTTCCAATGTCCGCTTATCCACGCTACATTTTGTAAACTAGCTTTGGGCGAATCCATTCCCTCTTGCCAGGAAAGTGTGTTTTGTGCAAGAGCGGGAAGGCTAAGTAATACGGTGAACAGAAGGAGTATTCTCATTATTGGTATTGTTTGTAACAAGTTACAAATTATCCGTTTACAAACGGTTATAATTATTGCTGGTAAAATTCAATGGGCAATTCGTCCGGATCTGATATGAAAGTGAATTTTTTTCCCGTGATTTCATCGATGCGAACAGGCTCTACGGAAATATGGTGTGAATGGCAATGGGCTACAATTTCCTCGATGTTTTTTACCTGAAAAGCCAAATGTCTTAGGCCACAGGCCTCAGGTCTTGAAGTTCTTTTGGGAGGGTCTGGGAAGGAGAATAGCTCAACAACATATTCGTCATTCAAGGCCAAATCCAATTTATAGGATTTTCTATCTTTTCTGTAGGTTTCTTTGATAATGGTAAGTCCAAGAAATTGGGTATAGAATTCCTTGGATTTTTCATAATCTGAACAAATTATGGCGATATGATGGACCTTGGTAAGCATTAGGGGATAACCTTTATTTTGTATTTGCCCAACAGTCCCGGCAAACCGGTTAATGCAAACTTGGCGTCTTGTAATTGATTTTCTTCGGGGTTTAGGGAAAAATTGAAGGAGGTACTCAAGTCGACCTTGGAAAGGTTGGTGCCTATGAAAATGGCCTTTTCCAGATTGCAATTGTCAAAGGTGGATTGGGTCAAATCACAATCCGTAAAGTCAACGGAAATAAGTCTGCAATCGTTCAACTGAAGCCTTTTTAGTTCCAACCCATAAAATGAGGAAAAATTCAAGGTGCAATCCCGAAAGGAAAAAGTCATTAAAAAGGAGTTGCAGTCCTCAAATTTCATTCCCATCATCTTACAGTGTTCAAATTCCACTTCCTTGAAAATGGTATTGGTCAAATTTACATTGCTCAGATTACAGTCCGTAAAAGTGCATTCCATGAAGTTTTGGTTGTCTAAAAAACCATTGGAAAAATTACACCCCTTAAAGATGCAATTTTCATATTCCGCCCTTCTTAATCGGGTTTGGGTGTAATCCTTGGAAGTAAAGGTCTGGTCACAGATAAAATCGGTCATTGCCCAAGATTTATTTTTCCTCCATAATGATTGCCGGTAGTTCCAATGTTCTATAAAGTTGGTTATAGCTGGCCATTTCTTGCTGAATGATGGTTTGCTGGTCCTGTTTTAAACCACGCCAAACAGACAATAAATCCTTTAGTCTTTCCTTGGCACCCGCGGTAACTTTCGGTTCCGCTACATCAACATAATCTTTAAGGTTCAAAAGTTGTGCATTTAGTTGGTTCTTAAAATTGATAACATCCTGAAAGGTTTTTTGTTTCGGTTGAATCAATTTTTCTTCCCAATTAGTAATGTGTTTTAAAATGGAATCCCCTTGTTTAAGGAGTGCATCGGCTGTTTCGTTGTCCTCTAAAAGCTCTTTGTACTTTGTAAGTTGGGATTTGGCAGAACGCATGGCATTGACCGATTCATGAATTTCAATGACCGTATTATCAATAGTGGTCAATATTTCCTGTCGTTCCCGGTAATCCTCTTGGGTTGCATCAATATTGGGATTCGCAAGGATGTTGACCATTGTTTCGGAAGATTCATTCGGTATGGATAAGCGTAGGGTATACGTTCCGGGAGCAACGGTAGACCCTTGGTCCCCTCCATATACAAAGACGTTTTCCACTGCGGTAATCGGATCTTTTCTAAAGTCCCAGGTAAAGCGATTATATCCTTTTTTGGAAGGAAGTACCTGTGGTTTTGAAGGTCCACCCGGCCATGATTTAAAATCCTTAGGCTTTTGGTTGGTGATGGTACGAATGGTTTTTCCGTTGGAAATGACTTCAAGCTTCAGTTCCGTAGAATCCAGTTTTTCTTCCAAATAGTAGTCAAAGGTTACACCGCTCTTTGGATTGGAAGCCTCTCCTGGAGCCGGGTTTTCACTATATCCTCCAATAAATAGGTAGGTATCCTTGGGTTGAAATATAGTAACCGCCTGTTTTTGGGTCTTGATGTTCTGGATGGCCGATAGGTCATCCAAGATCCAAAAGGCCCTACCAGCCGTGGCGGCCACGAGGTCATTGTCATGGATAATAAGGTCGTTTATAGGAACCACGGGAAGGTTTAATTGTAAAGGTTGCCAATTTTGGCCATCGTTCAAGGAAATAAAAAGTCCGGTTTCCGTACCGGCATACAAAAGTCCTTTTTGTTTCTTGTCCTCGCGAACGACCCTGGTGAAATTATGCTCCCCAGTGATGCCATTTACAATTTTGGTCCAAGTGGTTCCGTAATCCGTTGTCTTAAAAATGTAGGAATTCAAATCCATGGACTTGTATCGCATGACCACCACGTATGAGGTAGCTGGATCATGAGGGGAAACCTCTATACTGTTTACGATTCCGTCCTGGATACCTTGTGGGGTTACATTTTTCCAGTTCTGCCCTCCATCCTTGGTCATATGCAATAGACCGTCATCATTTCCCGCCCAGAGAACACCCTCCTCGTGTGGAGATTCTACCAAGTAAGTAATGGTATTGTAATTTTCGCCACCTGCGGCTTCATTGGTAAACGGGGTTCCGCCTGCTCCGTGTTTATCCTTCTCATTTTTTGTGAGGTCCGGGCTAATGGGCGTCCAACTGATTCCTTCATCCGTGGACTTAAAAACAACATTACCAGCATGGTAAATGGTCTTTCTATTATGTGGGGACGTAATTATAGGAGCGTTCCAGTTATAGCGGTATCTAGAATCCTTTGGAGCAATACTGAGTCCAAGCTCTGGATATTCCTTGATGGGTTTTGAGGTCTTCGTGGCGGCATCCCATTTGTCTATGTTTCCTTGATAGGTGCCCCCATAAATAATTTTTGGATCATCTGGGTCAAAGGCCAAAAAGGCACTTTCCCCACCGGCTACAGCATGCCAATCCTTCCAATCGATACCCGAATCGTTGGTCCTGGAGGCAATGGCGACGGTGGAATTGTCTTGCTGTCCGCCATAAACATTATAAGGAAATAGGTTATCCGTAATAACCCTATAAAATTGAGCTGTTGTTTGATTTTCTTGTGTACTCCAGCTTTTACCTCCATTATTGGAAACATTGGCACCCCCATCGTTGGAATTGACCATCTTCTGGTTGTCATAGGGGTTGATCCATAAATGGTGGTTGTCTCCGTGAGGAGTTGGTACAGGTGTAAATGTCTTTCCTCCGTCAATGGACTTGGTAACAGGGGCGTTCAAAACATATACGATATTTTCATTTTGAGGGTCCGCGAATATTTCCATGTAATACCAAGATCTAGCGATATTGATGCGGTCCTTGTTGACCTGAGTCCATTTTTTACCGGCATTATCGGACCGATATACCCCCCCTTTTTCACCTTCTGCCTCAATAACGGCGAATACTTTCTCCGGATTGGCTCGTGAAACGGAAATGCCTATTTTTCCCATCTCATTCGGTAAGCCTTCTTTTAATTGGTTCCAAGTGGCACCCCCATCGGTAGATTTGTAAATTCCGGAATTTTTACCACCCGATTCCATCACCCAAGGATATCTTCTGTGTTGCCACATGGCCGCATATAATATCAAAGGGTTTTTCATATCCATCGATAAGGAAGAGGCTCCGGTGTTGTTATCCACAAAGAGTACATTTTCCCAAGTGGCTCCCCCATCGGTTGAGCGATATATTCCCCTTTGGGCACTTGGGCCGTATTGCGCCCCCTGGGCCGCTACAAAAACAATGTCTGGATTAGTAGGATGAATAATGACGTCAGAAATATGTCGGGTTTCATCCAAGCCCACATGGGACCAGGTTTTGCCAGCATCGGTAGATTTATACATTCCATCGCCCATGGAGGTCATCACCCCCCTTGCTGCATGTTCTCCCATGCCAACGAATATGATATTAGGGTTGCTTTCGGCCACCGAAATGGCTCCAACGGTCCCGGTTTTTAAAAATCCGTCCGAAATATTTTTCCAAGTTAATCCGTCATCGGTCGTTTTGTAGATGCCGCCTCCTACGGTTCCCATATAATAAGTCATCGGTTCACCAACCACACCTGAAGAGGCTACACTTCTTCCGCCTCGTGAAGGTCCAATGTTACGCCACTTTAAGCTGGTAAACATGGAGTCCTGAACTTTTACGTAGTCTGATTGGTTTTTGTTTTTTTTACGTTGTGATTGTATTGCCAAGGGAAATATTAGGGCAACAAGGAGTAAAAGTCGGATGGTTTTCATATTCGGTCGGTTTTCACAATTAGTAGAGTAAGATAATAAATTAGACCATGGATTTCTATCTAGTTCTCAATAGCTTTTCAAATCTTTAAAGGAGAAACTGATTGACGGTCTAGAAACTCGATGTAATCTGTTAATTTTCAATTAAAAAGGCTTTCGTTGGATTTAAGATTGTGGTTTAATTACTAACTTAAATGGCAATACAAACCTTGAATTATGCAACTTTCCTCTGTCAAATACAAAACTATTTTAGTTCTGATTTTCTTTTTTGTTTGTCTTCACCATGGGTTCTCCAAAACTACAGATAGTATAATCTATAAAATGGATTCCTTGGAATTACCCAAGGAACAGGTAATACTTCATGTGGCAAACGGGCATTTGGAGCATGGGACCATATTTTTTAAGAGTTACATTTTTTCCGAATTTTATTTTAAGGGCAATGCTAGAAGCAAAGTCCTAATAGTAGAGTTATTGGATTCAAAATCCAAGCTATTAAAGACGCAGTCCCATAGAATAGTCGATGGCGTAGTAAATGGAAACTTGGGTCTTGACAAAAAACTAAGGCCCGGAAAGTACTTTTTAAGGGCCTATACAAATCAAATGAAGAACAATCCAGATGCCTATTCCTTTCAAGAAATTCTAATTGGTGAGATTGAGCAGGATGATATAAAAACCAATAATTCCGTTGTTAGCGTAGTGCCAGAGGGTGGTTTATTGATACAGGGATATGAAAATAGATTGGTAATCAAATTAAACGATAATAATCAATTCGAAAATGGGCGGATCGGTGATGTAGTGGACAATCAAGGAAATAAGGTAGCCGATGTATATAAATTTGGGGATTGTTTGGCAACAGCAATATTAAAGCCACAGAAACTTGGTAACTATAGGATAAAACTGTTGAATGGATCGATACATACAATACCCTACAAGGTAGAGGAAGGTTACCAATTACAGATTAACAGTATAGATTCCGATAAAATAAAAGTCAAGACCCGGGTTACACCAGTTTTGAAAGATAGTAATGCAAGATTAGTTGCGACTTTGGGCGGCAACACTTACCTGGAAACTCCATTGGACTTTAAAAATAATAATGAAATTGATTTTCAGCTAAACAAAAACGATTTGCCCAATGGTATTTTTAATTTTCAGATCAGGGACAAAGAAGATAATATATTGACCTCTAGACCTTTTATGCTCAATCATGGCATATTGAACATTGAAGCGAATGTATTGTCCGATTCTGGTGACGGACAGGGAAAAATAAGGTTAAAAGTGACAGATGAAAAGGGAAACCCTGTTAAAACCAAGCTGTCCGTTAGTATTAATCCAATAGATGAAACAAATGACGGCATTAATGCTTGTTATCAATTGGACATCTTCAATGTATCCATGGATGCAGCCCAAGAAAGTTATAGCAACATCAAAGAACAAAGGAAAGAACTTTTTCTAAATGATTTAAACGTACAATTGCTGAGTACAAATTTTAATTCTGCAACTGGTATAAAAGGTGGCGAAACTTCGACTGGACTTGAATTTAATGGATATGCCTATGACTTAAACAACAACCTTTTGCGCAACACGGAGATTCAGGTAATGGGTATTTCAAAAACGGAAAATACCATTATAGAAACCAAAACGGATGACCAAGGCTTGTTATCACTTCAAAATCTCGACCTTACCGGGGAAGCGGAATTAATATTCAGGACCAAGGGGGATAATACGAAAGAACGGTTGGTAAAGGTGAGGCGTATAATGGTTTCCTCGACAAACAATGAAATTAATAGACCTGATCTTTCAGATAAAGGAATCAATCCGACGATACAGTCTTCAAGAACAGATCGGTTAGGTTTTATAGAGAATAAGGATTTAATTGAATTGGACGAAGTCGAGGTTGCAGACAAGAAGATTGATAAGTATTATAGTCCATCAAATTATAGTCTCCCTTTAACCTCAAGAATAAGCAGTACCAAATTTCAGGATTACGAAAAACCTAAAACCCTTCCTATGCTTATCTCAGAGTTACCAGGTGTCGCAGTAAGAATTGTTGACCCTGTACATGCGTATGTTTCAGTACGAGGTGGTTCGCCATTGTTTATGATTGATGGTATCCTTTTACCCAAACCCAATAAAACAGAAGGTATCGTTTTAAGAACTGGATTAAACGAAGTTATGGATTATCTTCACCCATCGGATATACATAAAATTGAGTTGTTTGTTGGTCCAGATGCCTCCATATTTGGAACAAACGGAGATGGAGGAGTTATTTCCATAACGACTAGGAACGGTTCTGAAAATGAATTCATAAGCCGAAAAGATGGGAAGTTGGATTTTAAGGGCTACGAACCCACTATCGATTTTGAGGATATTTCAAAGCAGGAAATGCGGGGGTTGAATTTGCTCTATTGGAACCCGGACCTTGAAACGGATGAGAACGGCGAAGCGGTCATTACCCTGGACTCAACTGAAGATATATCCCATATAAACCTAAGGGCATATACGATAACCCCTAACGGTATCTCAGGAAAACTGGTTAAAACTTTTTAAATACTATATATTACTAGGGAACATACTGATTACAAGATCGATGTTGTTTCTCAAATTTTCCAAAATCCTTTTCCCTTTCTAAAGGGAGATTATGGTTTTCTCTCTATGTAGAGTTTGGTAAACCGTACCTTTGCGATGAAGTATTTAGGAATGGATTATCTAGCGCGATTAAAATCGGTAGTTGCTGATTTTTGGAAACATTTGGGGTTTAACGGGTCTGCCGATAAGGTTCAGGATGACACAATGAGAACATCGCAGACTGACGGAGAAGACCCGTCCGATTTTTGGCGCCATCAGGTTAACCGACTCAAAAGAAGGGTGCGGACCTTGGATCAACAGGAAAACCTAATTGCCTTTTATGGAAGTTCCTCCATACGGCTATGGGTGCATATGAAAGATGACCTAGCGCCCCTGAATGTCTTGAACCTAGGTTTTGGTGGTTCCAACTATGCGTGGTGTGCCCATTATTTTGATGAGATATTCGGCCCTTTACATCCTGGCAAAATTGTTCTATATGCCGGGGAGAATGATTTGGGCGAAGGCAAGTCGCCCGAGGTGGTTTTGACAGATTTCAAAAAACTCGTACAAAAAATCAAGGAAAAGGATATAATGATTGAACTTGCGGTAATCAGCTTGAAGCCCACCTTGGCCAGACAAGGGATGATTCCGGAAATTCTGGAAACCAATCGCTTATTGAAACAGTACGTTATCCATGAACTTGGGGCCCAGTATATAGATGTGTTCAATAATATGATTGGGCCTAACCAAAAACCCCTGTCCGATATCTATATGTCCGATGGGTTACATTTGAACAAGGCCGGGTACGACATTTGGAGCCGTACGATTCGAGCGGCCCTGCTTTCCTAGTTCCTTCAGATTCAAGAAATTATTTAAAAAAAAGCACAAAATTCTTAATCCAATCCACCCCTACGATTAGGGCTTCGTTGTGATGGCCATTCCCGTTGTTCCCCGGTTCTTGGATTGATACCCAGTACCGCTTTTTCGCGTGATGTTTTTTCCGGGTCTTCACAGGCCATATAGGTCAAAATGGCCGTTAGGATGGCGTTGTTGCGCACATCGTCAAATACAATTTTGTCATAGGTGTCCAAATTGGTGTGCCATGTATAATTCCAATAGGCCCAGCTTAGGGAGCTTAAGGAAAATGCCGGTGCACCGGCCGCTACAAAGGATGCATAGTCGGAACCTCCTCCACCGGGAGTTCCGGGAAATGTAGTTTCGATTTCATTTTTATAGGCATCAGGAACCGCTTCCAACCATCGCCCCAAATAATCATACGCGTGCAGAAATCCCTGACCTGAAATACGTACTACCCTTCCGGTTCCATTATCTTGGTTAAACAATGCCTGTAGGCCTTCAACAATTTTTGGGTTATCCTCCACAAAGGCCCTGGACCCGTTTAACCCCTGCTCTTCGCTTCCCCAGTGACCAATTAGAATAGTTCTCTTTGGATTGGGATATACTTTTTTCAAAATTCTGGCGGCTTCTAACATGGTAATGGTTCCCGTACCATTGTCCGTTGCTCCCGTAGCTCCGTCCCATGAGTCAAAATGGGCGGAAAGGATTACATATTCATCGGGAAGTTCCGTTCCGGGAATGGTAGCGATGGTGTTAAAAGTAGGTACCTCTCCCAAATCTTCCGATTCTGCTACAATCTTAATTTGTGGTTTTGCACCGTGTTCTACCATTCTATACAACATTCCATAATCTTCCAAGGAGATGTCCACCACGGGAATTTTATCCGTACCCGCGCTGAATATTTTATTGGCTCCGAAACCTCGAGACCAGCGGGATTGTGCTATGGCTGCCGCTCCCGCTTCTTCCAAAGCTTTGTTGATGGTCCTACTGGAGTATCCGGTATTTTTCATGTTTTCGTCCCAGGCTTTTTCCATCGCTTCCCTTTCCTCTTTCATTTTGGCAAAGGATGCTTCGGTAGCGAATTCTTCCCAGTTATCATCCGGTCTTCCTGTAGGCTGCATCATGCTGACCATGACTATTTTCCCCTTTACGGAGGGAAGCCACTTGGCAAATGCCATGGAATCCCCCACTGTGGGTAATGTAACCAATTCTGCGGTAATCCCTTTTTTGCCCGTACTTGGGCTCCATGCCAATTGAGTGGCGTGTAACGAGGCCACCCTAGGAGAAACCATATCCACATGGGTAATGCCCCTTTGCCAACCCTTCCAAGTTCCCCATTGCTGGTTTTCGGCATCAATGCCCCAACTTTTATACGTATTTACGGCCCAATCGTGTGCCGATTTCATCTCCGGTGTCCCCACCAATCGGGGTCCGTTGTAGTCCATAAGCTGATAGGCCAATGCTTCCAGTTGTGAGTTTTCAGTGCCTTCTTTTTCAATGGCGGCCACGATTTTTTCGGTAGTCTGTGCCTTAAGGTTTATAATGGAACCAATAAAAAATAGAAGGGAAAATAGTAATTGTTTGTTCATTTTCTGGTGCTTTATGGATGAAGCTCCAAGTTAGCAATTAAACCTCGAAAATGAATCTTACCCTATGGATTAATCCATCATTTTATCCAAGGAAAGTAGGGAACTCAGCAATAAATTGGCCCCGTTTGCCATATCCTCCGCAGAAGTGAACTCTTTGGGCGAGTGGCTAATACCGCCCTTGCTGGGAACAAAGATCATTCCGGTAGGAGCAATAAGTGCCATATCCTGGGCATCGTGCCCTGCGCCACTGGGCATATATTTATAAGTAAGTCCCAAGGATTCGGCATTTGTAGCAATGATTTTTTGGATTTTTGAATCCATAATGGCCGGGTCGGCCGTAGTATCTAGGGGATGGAATTCGACTTTGACATTGGAAGCCTCCGCTATGTCCTCTGTTTTGGCTTTGATGGCATTAAATACCTTTTCAATAACCTCAGAAGAAAGATCTCTAATTTCAAGGCTGGCGACGACTTTTCCGGGAATTACATTTGGGGCACCGGGTTCTGCCTTGATGCGTCCTACAGTACCTACCTGGGCGCCCTCAAAACTATTGGTAATCTCGTTTACGGCCACAATATATTTAGCGGCTGCCAATAGGGCATCCTGCCTGGCGTTCATAGGCGTTGTACCCGCATGATTTGCAAAACCTGTAAATTCAACATCCCACCATTTAAGTCCAACAATACCTTCAACTACCCCGATTTCTATGTTCTCCTTTTCCAGGGTGCCGCCCTGTTCAATATGAAGTTCCAAGAAAGCGGCAACATCCCCTTCTTTCCTCGCGACTTCGTCGATGCGGGTGGTATCACCTCCCAAACGCATAATACCTTCACCCATGGAATACCCCGTGGAGTTTCTCACGCCCAAAGCGGTTTTTCCCAAATGCCCGGCAATGGCCCGACTGCCCATAACGCCACCTTCCTCATTGGAGAAAATAACGACTTGAAGAGGGTGTTTTGTTTTGACATTGTTCTCGTTCAAGGTTTGGATAACCTCCAAAGCGGCCATGGAGCCCACACAGCCATCGTAATTGCCCCCATTTGGGACACGATCTATGTGCGACCCAAAAACTATGGGTTTCATATTCTTCTTGGTACCTGACCTAGTCGCCACAATGTTCCCTGCAAAATCAGTATGTGTTTCCAATCCCATTTTGGTCAATTCCGATATCACCCACTTATTTGCTTCAATATTGGCATCACTAAAAGCGACCCGCTCCGTTTCGCCATTATCCTGAAGTCCGAATTTTGCCAAATCGAAAATGCGCTGTTCCAATCGATTTTGGTTTACGGATATTTGAGAATGCCCATAAACAATGGTGAAAAGAATAAATAGTGATAGTAGCGTTAGTTTGGGTTGATATTTCATGTTTATCGATTAAGCTCGTTTAATTCTTTTAAGTTATAAATGCACTTGTTTGCCGGAGCTTCTCCACGAAGAATGGCCAAGGTATTTTGTACCGTGAACATGCACATAAAGTCATAGGTGGTCTTTGTTAGACTTCCAACATGGGCGGTGATATACGTGTTGGGCAGTTTTAATAATGGGTCGTTTTTTTTCGGGGGTTCTTCGGAAAGGACATCAGCAGCAAATCCACCCAAACGGTTGGCGTAGAGTGCTTCGGTCAAAGCTTTTTGATTAATAATCTTGCCCCTCGCTGTATTGATAAGCAATGCAGTGGGTTTCATTTTTTCCAACGCCGAAGCATCGATTAAATTTTCGGTCCCTGAGTTCAAGGGCAGGTGTATGCTGATAGCGTCCGATGTTTTTAATACGGTATCCAAATCCAAAAAAGGGTAGGGGACGGTTTCCTCCTTGGCACTCCAGTAGATAATATTCATCCCCAAAGCATCGGCAATTTTGGCTACTTTTTTTCCTATGTTCCCCATCCCCAAAATGCCCAAAGTCTTTCCGTGGAGTTCGTCGCCCACATAACCACCACGATCTTGCCATCGGTCTTCCTTGACCATGGTAATGGCATTATACAGGTTTCTTTGTAATACCAAAAGAAGCGAAATGGTATGCTCCGCAATGGTGTTTGCATTGGAGTTGGGTGCGTTCACTACTTTGATATCCCGTTTGGTGGCTTCGGCTACATCGATATTATCCAGTCCGACACCACATCTTGATATCACTTTTAGATTTGGAAGTGCATCCATTAAAGGGGAACGTACCTGACCTTTCCCCCGGGTAATGATGGCATCTATGGTGCCTTCGTCTATATGCTTTTCCAAGGAGTTTGGGTCAAAACCGGTGAGGATGTTCATATCCTCGGCCGATTCCAATACGTTCATAGCTTCGTCGGCGACGGTTTCCAATAAAAGGATGTTTTTTGGCATTTATTTATTGTGATATAGCGTGGCATCCTTGGTTTTGTATCCCCGAAAATCGTTCCTGCCGGAAACATAGATACCTTCTTTGTATAATTCGTCCTCAAAAATTTTAGGGTCTATGTTATCCTTATCGTCCGGGTCCGAAGAGATTTCTACCAAATTCCCTGAAGGATCTCTAACGAACATCTGAATCGCTCCAT
>JAUIGC010000072.1 GCA_030429835.1 Bacteroidia bacterium | reverse complement strand
CTGGAAATTGATTACGCAAATACTCGACCGCATGTGAGTTGGTTCTTGCCGTAATATGGTCTGCGTAATCCTCACCCGTATATGTGCCCACAAAAATATAATCGTTCCACGGCATGACATCTCCGCCCTCCACATGCACTTTTTGCGGTGGATGTAAAATGTTTTCCTCTGGAATTTTATCCAGAACATGCAGTATGGCATCAACCTCCTTTTCTCTATCCGGTAAAATATTGGAAATTATAAGTTTGTCCTCTATGACAAAGGCAATATCCCTAGAAAATATTTGGTTACAGTTCTCTAACACTTCAGGCCTGAAAACAGCAACTCCGTACTTCTTTAAAATTTTGGAAAAGGCATCCATTTCCCTTACCATATCTTCCTCTTTAGGGTAAGTACCCGCCAAGATATGTTCCAAGGATTTTGGGTCATAGGCCTCCTCTGGTCTAGGAATCGGTCCGCAACTTTCTGCAGTTCCCAAAACGACGGCCTTTAAACGAGATACTTCATCACTAACACTTAGCCTAAGCATATTACTGGTTTTAAGTGCTAAGGTAAGACTAAAAAACGCCCTCTTAAAACTTTAAAAGGACGTTCAATATTTCTATTAAATTTCTATCGATTATCTGGATTTTAAATCCACAAAAGGTCTAAGGTTTTCCCCTATATATATTTGTCGTGGTCTTCCTATAGGCTCTCCTCTTAATCGCATTTCCCTCCATTGGGCAATCCATCCAGGAAGTCTTCCCAAAGCAAACATTACCGTAAACATTTCCGTTGGTATACCAAGTGCTCGGTAGATGATACCAGAATAGAAATCCACGTTGGGATATAATTTTCTATCTACAAAGTAAGGATCTTCCAAAGCTTCCTTCTCCAAACCTTTGGCAATATCAAGGATTGGGTCATCAATTCCCAAATCGCTTAAAACCTCATCAGCGGCTTTTTTAATAATCTTGGCCCTAGGGTCAAAGTTCTTATACACCCTATGACCAAAGCCCATCAACCTAAAGGGATCTTCCTTGTCCTTGGCCTTGGCCATGTATTTCTTGGTATCACCTCCATCCGCTTCGATAGCTTCCAACATTTCCAATACGGCCTGATTGGCACCACCATGCAAAGGTCCCCATAATGCAGAAATGCCTGCAGACAGGGAAGCAAATAGTCCAGCATGTGACGATCCTACAATACGAACTGTAGATGTAGAACAATTCTGTTCATGGTCCGCATGTAAAATCAATAATTTATCAAGAGCTTCAATGACCACTTTGTTCTTTTTATACTCTTGATTTGGACGCTTAAACATCATTTTATGGATGTTTTCCACATAGCCTAGGGTATCATCTCCATAATCCAACGGCAAGCCCTTTTTCTTTCGTAAGGTCCATGCCACCAACACTGGAAATTTGGCCAGTATCCTTACTATTGCATGATACATGTCCTTTTCAGAGCTTACGTCTACCGTAGAAGGGTTAAAGGCAATCAAGGCACTTGTTAAGGAGGAAAGTACACCCATGGGATGTGCCGATTTCGGAAATCCATCCAAAATCTTCTTCATTTCCTCATCTACATGGGACTCATCCGTAATATCCTTGTGAAATTTGGCCAACTCCTCTTCATTGGGTAATTCACCAAAAATCAATAAGTACGCTACTTCCAAAAAGTCGGCTTTTTCCGCCAACTCTTCTATGGAATACCCCCGATATCTTAAAATACCCTTTTCACCATCCAAAAAAGTAATGGCACTTTCACAGGAACCCGTATTCTTATACCCGGGATCTATAGTAATAATTCCTCCAGTAGAGGACCTTAAGGATTTAATATCAATGGCAAGTTCCTTTTCCGTGCCTTCAACAACTGGAAACTCATACTTTTTACCATTATATTCTAAAGTAGCTTTATCTGACATTTTTAATTTTTACGGGTTAATCGATTAGGGGTAAAGTTAATAAAACAGGGGTATTTTAACAATTTCGCAAAGGGCTTTGGGCTAAAATTAACAATATGCTCGACGTAGAGAAAAACCTATAACAAATAGAGATCTTTGTAATACGCGTCCACCGAATCCTCCCAAGTAAATCGCATCTTTTTAGCATTCGCCTTAATACGTTTCCAAGCCGGTTTATCATTCTCCCAAACATTCAAGGCCTCATCGAAAACCTTTACCATATTTCTTATCTGCTGATCATAAGTCTTACCTTCAAATGCAAACCCAGTTTTCATATGGGCGACCGTATCCTTTAAACCTCCGGTGTGGTGAACCAAGCAAGGATTACCATTTCTCATGGCCAACATTTGACTTATTCCACAGGGCTCAAACAAACTTGGCATGAAGTATAAATCTGTTTCCAGGTACATGGAATCTATCAAATCTTCTGACTGTCCGTTGGTAAAAATAAAATTCTTGTGTTTGTAGCTCATTTTCCTGAACAAATCCTCGTAATCAGGATTTCCTGTACCCAAAAGCATAAAAATACCCTCTACCTTTTCCAAACGTTTTAGAATTTCCTCAAATGCTTCTGGAGAACGTTTTAAGAAATAAAATTTTTGCTCGGTCAACCTGGCCACACTGGAAACGATAAATTTGGGCCTATTACCAACATATTGCATGATTTTCTCGCCGGTATGCGCTAAAAAATCCGCCTTATATTTTTTGGATTCGTCCTGTAACCATCGGAACAGGGCCTTTACTGTATTTCTGTACAGATTTCCTTTTTCAGCAGTTCTAATATTGTTGTAGTTGGATGCGTTCAAAATACCAAATAACCTTCCTTCATTGTTTGCATTTTGCAAATCCTTTTCCAAACCTTCCCCCCCTATAAACTCCGGTGGCCTACTAGGCAACATTACATCTTCCTTGTAAGAAGGAGATACCGTGTGCACGGCATCCGCCAAACGAATCCCTACGGCCATTAAATTAATACAGTCCGGATATCTTGGATCCATCAATACCTTATGGTCCAATTCAATTTCAGGAAACCAATGGTTCACGGAGGCGTAGTTATTATAAAAAGGTCTGATACCCTGTATCGCTAGATTATGTATGCTATACACATAACGCATTTTTTTTAGGTCTCGATAGGCAGGATGATACGTCTTTAAAAATAGTACGGCACTGGAGTGCCAGTCGTGCATATGTACAATATCCAACTTACCAAAGGCCCCTATTTTGATAGCTTGGGCGACGGCCGTGGAAAAAATCATAAACTTTACAAAATCATTGAAAAATGGTTCCGTTGGATCATCATGATATATATGTGCAATACCGCCCTCCTTGATTTCAGGATGATGAATTACATAGTGGGATATGTTTTTGACAATTTTTTTGGGAAGCACCTCATAAAGCTCCGCAACATATACCGTTCCCCTAAGATTAAATTCCAACTTCGCCTTAAAAACCCCGTTTTGATGTAATCTCCCATAAGAAGGTACCACTACATGGGCAGAATCTCCGCGACTGGCAATTTCCCTGGGAACATCCCTCACTACATCACCCATTCCTCCAGCCTTACAGTCGGGGATTGCGTCATTTTCGGCGGATACAAAAAGAAAATTATTCATAGAATGCAAATAGGGGGTTGATAACTTAGAAAAGGTAATTAAAGTTTTAGACTGTTCCAAAAAAAAAGGCCTTCTAAAAAGAAGGCCTTTGGTACCAAACCTGGATTATTTTATCTTAAATGCCTTTTTCTGAGGATAATAGGCCATACTTCCCAACTCCTCTTCAATTCGTAATAATTGATTGTACTTGGCCATACGGTCAGACCTAGAGGCTGAACCTGTTTTGATTTGCCCACAATTCAAGGCTACTGCCAAATCGGCAATCGTATTATCTTCCGTTTCACCAGATCTATGGGACATTACGGAAGTATACCCGGCATTCTTGGCCATGTTTACGGCTGCTATGGTTTCCGTAAGAGTACCTATTTGATTTACTTTTATCAAAATGGAATTTGCAATACCCTTTTCTATGCCCGTGGACAATCTTTCTACATTGGTCACAAATAAATCATCACCTACCAATTGAACCTTATCCCCTATTTTTTCGGTCAGGGCTTTCCATCCGTCCCAATCGTTTTCGTCCATACCATCTTCAATGGAAATGATGGGGTATTTTTCGGTCAAATCCGCCAAGTATTGCGCTTGTTCCTCAGAAGTCCTTACCACTCCTTTGCTTCCTTCAAATTTAGTATAGTCGTAGGCACCGTCCACATAGAATTCTGCAGAGGCACAATCCAAGGCTATCATAACATCATCACCTAATTTATAGCCAGCTTTTTCAACCGCTTTGGCAATGGTATCCAAAGCATCCTCGGTTCCTCCAGCAAGGTTAGGGGCAAATCCACCCTCATCACCTACGGCAGTGCTCAAACCTCTATCATGTAGAACCTTTTTTAGATTATGAAAGATTTCAGTACCCATCTGCATGGCATGAGAAAAGCTTTTGGCCTTGACTGGCATAACCATGAACTCTTGGAAGGCGATAGGGGCATCTGAGTGAGAACCCCCATTGATAATATTCATCATTGGAACGGGCAGCGTGTTAGCGCTAACACCCCCAACGTATCGGTATAGGGAAATTCCCAATTCATTGGCAGCGGCCTTTGCTGCGGCCAAGGAAACCCCTAGAATAGCGTTAGCTCCCAATTTGGACTTATTAGGAGTTCCATCCAAATCGATCATAGTCTGGTCCAATAAATTTTGCTCAAAAACGGACATGCCCAATATCTCTTCCGCAATAACAGTATTCACGTTCTCGACCGCTTTCATAACTCCTTTGCCCATAAAGGTATTACCTCCATCACGAAGCTCAACTGCCTCATGTTCTCCCGTAGAGGCGCCAGAAGGCACTGCGGCTCTTCCCATTACCCCATTTTCAGTGATTACGTCTACTTCTACTGTTGGGTTTCCTCTTGAATCTAAAATTTGTCTTGCGTGAACGCTTAGTATGATGCTCATTTGTTATTTTCTTTAATAAACTGATTTAAGAACTGATTGGTAAAGATACAAACGTTAGCTCCACATTGCTAAATTCATTCTTCCAATTCAAAATAATATAACGATTTTTTAAACTTCTGTGGATTGCCTTGAAGTTTTCTCGATCAAACGGAAAAAATCATCAAAAAGATAATCGGCATCATGGGGTCCCGGGCTGGCCTCAGGATGATACTGCACCGAGAACACATCTTTATTTTTCATCCGTATTCCGGCAACCGTTTGGTCATTTAAATGTACATGTGTTATTTCCAGATTCTCATTTGCTTCCGTTTCTTCCCTATTGATGGCAAAACCATGGTTCTGGGAAGTTATTTCGCCTTTACCTGTTAGCAAATTCAATATTGGATGGTTGATACCCCTATGACCATTATGCATCTTATAGGTAGACACCCCATTGGCCAAGGCTATCACCTGGTGCCCCAAACAAATTCCGAACAGGGGCTTATCCGTTTTAATGATTTCCTTAGCTACAGCTATTGCTTCTGACAAAGGCTCCGGGTCGCCAGGTCCATTGGATATAAAGTAAGCATCGGGATTCCAAGAGGACATCTCGGAAAACGTAGCATTATATGGGAATACTTTTATATAGGCCCCACGCATCTGAAGGTTTCTTAAAATATTCTTCTTAATTCCAATATCCAAGGCCGCTATTTTGATATTTGCCGATGGGTCACCAAAATAATAAGGCTCCTTGGTGGACACTTGGGAAGCAAGCTCCAACCCCTCCATACTTGGGACTTTTTCCAATCGTTTTTTTAATTCAGGGATATTGTCCACTTCTGTGGATATTACGGCGTTCATAGCCCCATTGTCCCTAATATAACTGACCAAAGCCCTCGTGTCTACGTCTGAGATTGCAAAAAGATTATTTTTTTCCAAAAACTCTTCCAAACTTGAATCGGCAACCGGACGGGAATATTCATAGCTGAAATTCCTACATATTAAACCTGCAATCTTGATACTATCAGATTCCACTTCTTCCAAATTGGTACCGTAGTTCCCTATGTGGGCATTGGTAGTAACCATTAATTGTCCAAAATATGAAGGATCTGTAAAAATTTCCTGATAACCGGTCATACCTGTATTGAAACAAACTTCCCCAAAGGCGGTTCCTTCTTTATCGCCTACAGACTTCCCATAAAAAATGGTACCATCGGCTAATAATATTAACGCTTTCTTTCTGGCTTGATACTTCATGCTATTCCTTTACTATTTATCCGTTAACAAAAAAACATAAAAAAAGGATAAGCTATTAGGCTTATCCTTTTATAATTATCAATATTTATTGACATTTTACTCTTTTGAATCATCTTCCTTTTTAACCTCGTTCTCAGGTTGTGATTCCGTTTCCTGCTTGGCCTCAGCTTCGGGTGAAGCTTCTTCAACAACAACTGGTTCTTCAACTTTAGTCTCTTCAACTTTAGTCTCTTCAGCTTTTGGAGCTTCGTCACCAGAGCTTTTACCACCTCTTCTACTTCTTCTAGTGGATTTCTTCTTAGGCTTACCGGCATTGTAGACCTCATTGAAATCAACCAACTCTATCATGGCCATATCCGCATTATCACCTAATCGATTTCCTAACTTGATGATTCTTGTGTATCCACCTGGTCTATCCGCTACCTTTTCAGAAACTACGCTGAACAATTCATTTACCGCATATTTATCCCTAAGATTCTTAAAAGCGATACGTCTGTTGTGCGTACCTTTTTCAGCGGACTGATTGTTCTCGGCTTTGGACCTCGTAATCAACGGCTCAACAAATTGCTTCAAAGCTTTCGCTTTGGCAACCGTTGTATTGATTCTTTTATGCTCTATTAAAGAACATGCCATATTTGCCAACATAGCCTTTCTGTGGGCTGATTTTCTTCCTAAATGGTTAACTTTTTTACCGTGTCTCATGTTATTGTATTATCATCTTGCTACCAAACTCGGTTGAACGAGGAGCAAAATATGATTAATTAATCCTTATCTAATTTATATTTTGACAAATCCATTCCAAAGCTTAGGCCTTTGTTGATTACCAACTCTTCCAGCTCCGTTAAGGATTTCTTACCAAAGTTTCTAAACTTCATCAAGTCGTTCTTGTTGAAAGAAACCAAATCTCCTAAAGTATCAACTTCGGCCGCCTTTAAACAGTTCAAGGCACGAACCGAAAGATCCATATCTACCAATTTGGTCTTCAACAATTGTCTCATATGCAACGATTCCTCATCATAAGTCTCTGTTTGAGCAATCTCATCAGCTTCCAGAGTGATACGCTCATCGGAGAACAACATGAAATGATGAATAAGCACCTTTGCAGCCTCGGTCAAGGCATCCTTAGGGTGAATGGAACCATCGGAAACAATTTCAAAAACCAATTTTTCGTAATCAGTTTTTTGCTCAACACGATAGTTTTCGATGCTGTATTTTACGTTCTTAATTGGAGTAAAAATAGAGTCGACCGCTATTGTGCCAATTGGCGCACCGGACTTTTTGTTTTCCTCTGCAGGAACATAACCTCTACCCTTATCAATAGTGATTTCCATATTGATGCTCACCTTGGGGTCCATATTACAAATCACCAAGTCTGGATTCAACACTTGAAAACCAGAAATGAATTTTTGGAAATCCCCGGCTGTCAATTGTTCCTTTCCACTTACTGAAATAGAAACAACTTCTGCTTCTGAATCCTCGATTTGCTTCTTGAAACGAACCTGTTTCAAGTTTAGGATAATTTCGGTAACGTCTTCTACAACACCCGAAATCACAGAGAACTCATGTTCTACTTTATCAATCCTTACGGATGTAATGGCATGGCCTTCCAATGAAGAAAGCAATACCCTTCTAAGTGCATTCCCAACAGTTAATCCATAACCAGGCTCCAAAGGACGAAATTCGAACTTTCCTTCGAAGTCTGAGGAATCAATCATTATTACTTTATCGGGTTTCTGAAAATTAAATAATGCCATAATTGGATCAGTGTTGTTTTTATTTAGAGTAAAGCTCGACGATTAATTGTTCTTTAATGTTTTCTGGAATCTGTAATCTTTCAGGAACGGAAACAAATGTTCCTTCCTTTTTCTCACTGTTCCAGGTAATCCATTCATAAACACTGCTATTTGCCGCAAGGGAATCCTGAATGCTCTGCAAGGATTTGGATTTTTCCCTAACACCAACTACGTCACCAGCCTTTAGGGTATAGGAGGGAATGTTAACAATCTCACCATTTACCGTTATATGTCTATGGGAAACCAGCTGTCTGGCTCCACTTCGGGATGGGGAAATGCCCATTCTATATACTACGTTGTCCAAGCGGCTTTCGCATAATTGTAAAAGAATCTCACCTGTAACCCCCTCTTTTCTCTTGGCGGTGGCGAAAAGGTTCCTAAACTGCTTCTCAAGAATACCGTAGGTATACTTGGCCTTTTGCTTTTCCATCAACTGAACGGAATACTCAGACTGCTTTCCTCTTCGTCTGTTGCTTCCATGTTGTCCTGGAGGGTAGTTTTTCTTTTCAAAAGACTTGTCGTCTCCGAATATCGCCTCACCAAATTTACGGGCGATTTTTGATTTTGGTCCTGTGTATCTTGCCATTTTCTAATATTATGAAGATGAGATTATGAATTAAGGCTTATCCTTCGATAATCGTAACTACACCTTCGGTGAAATTTATTTATACTTGATTAAACTCTTCTTCTTTTTGGAGGTCTACATCCATTGTGCGGCATTGGGGTCACATCGATGATTTCAGTAACCTCAATTCCTGCATTGTGAATGGAACGGATAGCTGATTCCCTTCCGTTTCCAGGTCCTTTAACATAAACCTTAACTTTACGCAAACCGGCCTCGTGGGCCACCTTTGCACAATCTTCAGCCGCTACCTGAGCTGCATAAGGAGTATTCTTTTTGGAACCTCTAAAACCCAATTTACCTGCTGATGACCAAGAAATAACATCACCCTTCTTGTTAGTCAAAGAAATAATGATATTATTGAAGGAAGCATTTACATGAGCCTCTCCTACTGAATCAACAATAACTTTACGTTTTTTGGTTACCTTAGTATTTGCCTTTGCCATAACTATCTATTATTTAGTAGCTTTCTTCTTGTTAGCAACTGTTTTTCTCTTTCCTTTTCTAGTCCTAGAGTTATTCTTTGTACGCTGACCCCTTAATGGCAAGCCAGATCTATGACGTATACCCCTATAACAACCAATATCCATTAATCGCTTAATATTCAATTGGGTCTCCGAACGTAACTCACCTTCAATGGTATAGGAGGAGACAGCATCCCTAATACGACCTATTTCATCATCGTTCCAATCAGAAACCTTAGTATCCTCACTAACTTGGGCCTTTGCCAAAATTTCCTTAGCCCTGCTCTTCCCTATTCCAAAAATATAGGTCAAGGCTATTACGCCCCTTTTTTGTTTTGGTATATCAATACCCGCGATTCTTGCCATAATTACCCTTGTCTTTGTTTAAATCTAGGATTCTTTTTGTTGATTACGTACAATCTGCCCTTTCTGCGTACAATTTTACAGTCGGCACTTCTCTTTTTTACTGATGCTCTTACTTTCATCTTGCTATCTTAGTATCTATAAGTAATTCTTGCTTTTGTAAGGTCATATGGACTCATTTCCAATTTAACCTTATCTCCAGGTAACAACTTTATATAATGCATGCGCATCTTACCTGAAATATGCGCTGTAACTACATGTCCATTTTCCAACTCAACCCGAAACATTGCATTGGACAATGCTTCAATAATGGATCCATCTTGTTCTATCGCTGCTTGTTTAGCCATAAATTATGCTACTTTTCTATTTTTTCCGGTTTTCATTAATCCGTCATAATGTCTATTCAATAGGTATGAATTTACCTGTTGTACAGTATCGATTGCCACCCCTACCATAATCAACAGGGAAGTACCTCCGTAAAAAAGTGCCCATCCTGCCTGCACATCCAATAGTTTTACCACTATTGCCGGTAAAACGGCCAGCAAAGCTAAAAATATAGATCCAGGTAGCGTAATTAAAGACATAATTTTATCCAAATAATCTCCAGTTTCCTTTCCAGGCCTTATTCCTGGGATAAAACCGCCGCTACGTTTTAAATCATCCGCCATTTTATTGGTAGGTACAGTAATGGCCGTATAGAAGTATGTAAAAATGATAATTAGAAAGGCGAACAACAAATTATAGGCCCACCCAAAAATATCACTGAACTGCACTTGCATCCACTGACCAAATGACGTATCATCAAAAGCTCCACCTATCATTCCAGGAACAAACATAATTGCCTGCGCGAAAATGATGGGCATTACCCCAGAGGCATTCAATTTCAATGGAATATACTGACGTGACCCCATAATATTCTTTTCATATCCACCCGAAGCCGTTCTCCTTGCATACTGTACGGGTATTTGCCGTGTTGCCATCACTAACAGCACACTGGCCAAAATAACCAGGAACCATACAATTACCTCAATAAGTATAAACATTAAACCACCGTTGTTATTGGTAGTTCTTGAAACAAATTCCTGAACAAAGGATTGGGGCATGGTTGCTATAATACCAATCATAATCAACAAAGAAATACCATTACCGATTCCTTTATCGGTAATTTTTTCACCCAACCACATGGCAAATACACAACCTGAAACCAATATGATAACTGCAGGAACCATAAAATCCAATCCCTTACCGAGTACAAAGGCACTATCTGGAACTCCAAATGCACCTAGACCATACAAATAAGCAGGTGCTTGAACAATACAGATACCTATTGTTAACCAACGGGTAATCTGATTGATGGTCTTTCTTCCGCTTTCCCCTTCTTTCTGTAACTTCTGAAGGTAAGGAATTGCAATACCCATCAATTGTACCACAATGGAAGCGGATATGTAAGGCATGATACCCAATGCGAAAATTGAAGCATTGGCAAACGCCCCTCCAGTAAAAGCATTGAGTAGACCAAATATTCCTTGATCAGTACCGTCAGCCAAACCTCCTAATTGAGTAGAATCTATACCTGGAAGAACGATTTGACAACCAAACCTATATACCAAAAGAAGCCCAAGGGTAAGTACTATTCTATTCCTTAGTTCCTCTATCTTCCAAATATTGGATATTGTTTCAATAAATTTTTTCATGTTCCCGTTACTACTTATAAACTTATCGCTTCACCACCCGCAGCTTCAATCGCAGCCTTTGCAGAAGCAGTAAATTTATGTACAGACACTTTAAGAGCGGTCTTTAACTCACCATCTCCCAAAATTTTAACCAAATCATTTTTTCCTACTAGGCCAAGTTCCACCAAAGTTTCAAAGGAAACTGTATCCTTGATTACTTTAGCATCAACAAGCTCTTGTAATTTTCCAAGGTTTATTCCCTTGTAATCTTTACGGTTAATATTCGTAAAACCGAATTTGGGAACTCGTCTTTGCAATGGCATTTGACCGCCCTCAAATCCTATTTTTTTGGAATAGCCAGATCTAGATTTAGCACCTTTATGTCCTCTTGCGGCGGTACCACCTTTACCAGAACCCTGGCCTCTACCTAAACGTTTACCATCTCTATTTACGGAACCTTCTGCAGGTTTTAGATTACTTAAGTTCATCAGATCTATATTTATGCTTCTTCGGTAGAAACTAAATGTTTAACTTTATTTATCATCCCAAGAATATTAGGTGTTGCATCATGTTCAACAACCTGACCTATTCCTTTTAGTCCAAGAGCTTCCAAAGTCCTCTTTTGATTCTGAGGTTTTTTTATACCGCTCTTAACTTGTTTTACTTTTATCTTTGCCATTATATATAGTAATTCGTATTCAGTTTTAAGTAATTAGTCTTTGTTAGGCCAAAAAAAGGTTTATCAACTTTTTACTCTCTACTTTTTATCATGGTTATTTATCCTTTAAACACCTTCTCCAAGGAAATACCTCTTTGTTGTGAAATAGTCTTGGCATCCCTTAGTTGCAACAAGGCATCAAATGTAGCCTTTACAACATTGTGAGGGTTGGATGACCCTTGAGATTTTGATAGTACATCATGTACCCCAACAGCTTCCAATACCGCTCTAACCGCACCACCTGCAATAACTCCTGTACCATGGGAAGCTGGTTGAATATAAACACGTGCTCCACCATATTTGCCTTTTTGCTCGTGAGGTAACGTACCTTTATTCAAAGGAATACGAATCAAATTCTTTTTACCATCCTCAATGGCCTTTGCAATTGCAGTAGCAACCTCTTTAGATTTCCCAAGACCGTGACCCACAACACCATTCTCATCACCAACAACTACAATAGCGGAAAAACCAAATGCCCTACCACCTTTTGTCACCTTGGTCACACGTTGTACTCCAACCAACCTATCTTTTAAATCTAAACCTCCTGGTTTAACTGTCTCTACGTTTTTGTATTTCTGGAACATACCTTTAATTTAGAATTTTAATCCTGCTTCCCTTGCACCTTCTGCCAAAGACTTTACACGTCCATGATAAAGGTTACCACCTCTATCAAATGCTACCTTTTCTATTCCGGCTGCTTTGGATTTTTCTGCGATGGCCTTGCCTACTAGGGCTGCAATTTCTGTTTTGTTACCTTTAACGGCAGCTATTTCCTTATCCCTGGAAGAAGCAGCAGCTAAAGTAACTCCTTTTACATCGTCTATCAATTGCGCATAGATTTCACTGTTACTTCTAAAAACGGATAATCTTGGCCTCTCAGCGGTTCCATTGGAAACCTTACGGATTCTCCTTCGAATTCTATACTTTCTTTGTGTTTTTGATAATCCCATAATACTATTATTAAGCCGATTTACCTGCTTTTCTTCTTAATTGTTCACCCACAAATTTGACTCCTTTTCCTTTGTAAGGCTCAGGCTTACGGAAAGATCTAATCTTTGCCGCAATGTGCCCCACCAACTGCTTATCATGAGAAGTCAGTTTAACTATTGGGTTTTTACCTTTTTCAGAAATCGTTTCTACCTTAACTTCGGGAGCTAAATCAAAAACGATATTGTGCGAAAAACCTAATGCCAAATCCAATTTTTGACCTTGGTTACTTGCACGGTAACCTACTCCTACCAATTCCAATTCCTTGGTCCATCCTTGAGATACACCCTTAACCATATTCAATACCAAAGCTCGGTATAGACCGTGTTTTGCTTTATGCTCCTTAGAATCAGATGGCCTTGTTACCCAAGCTTGCCCGTCTTCTATTTTAACTTCGACACCAGAGAAATCTTGGGTCAATTCCCCCAACTTACCTTTAACGGTAATTTCGTTGTCCTTGACCTCAATTGTAACTCCTTCTGGAATCGCTATCGGATTATTTCCTATTCTAGACATCTTCTAACTCTTTAATTCTATTAATATACGTAGCATAAAACCTCACCACCAACGTTCTCTGCCTTGGCTTGCTTACTTGTCATAACACCATGGGATGTTGAAACGATTGCAATACCCAACCCGTTAAGGACCCTAGGCAAATTATCATTAGAGGAGTACTTTCTTAAACCAGGCTTGCTGATACGTTGTATCTTTTTTATAACAGGCTCCTTTGTCACCTTATCATATTTCAAAGCAATCTTAATTGTACCTTGAACCTTGTCATCCTCAAACTTGTAACTTAAAATATACCCTTGATCGAATAATATTTTAGTTATCTCCTTTTTCAAATTGGACGCAGGGATTTCCACAACTCTGTGTCCTGCCCTACTCGCGTTTCTAACTCTTGTTAGATAATCTGCTATAGTATCTGTTACCATTTATATATAATTCGGTGACGGTTTTTAGCATTTTGCTAAAC
>JAUIGC010000002.1 GCA_030429835.1 Bacteroidia bacterium | reverse complement strand
CTCTTCTATCCTCTGCCCTAATCTCATAATCGTTCCAATCGTTAATTTTGATCCATTGCAACACCTGTGCAGAATCTGGTGCCACCAAAGTCCTATTTCTTCGTGACTCATCGTAAAGACTTATCCAATAACCTTCTCCAAAGTCGGCCTGATATCCAGTCATTTCATAATCTGGATCTGACATTCTTTTACTCCGAAATTGGATTCCTGAGTTTACAAAACCTTCCTTCCCAAGGAGTTTTATTTTAAGTTTCAAAATGAAATCATCATAAGTATCCCTTGTGACCAAAAAATAATTATGGTCCATTGTTTCAGTTAAGGAACCCCCAACGATTTCATGATTTTCAATGCGCCAAATATTTAGCGTATCGCCTTCCCAACCGTGGAAATTTTTTCCATTAAAAAGTGTTTTAGTATAGTTAGAAGGTGGGTCTTGGCAAGAAGCCAAAAGAAAAAAAAGAACTATCGCGATATACTTTTTCACTAAAACTATGAAATTCAAATTCTTAGAAGTAAAGTACAAAAATTATTCTAGTGATTCTATGGCACTATGCTGACAAATTAAAAATTATACGTTTAGTCAAAAGCAGGTACTATGAAGTAGGATGGAATCAGTGATATTTTGAGAACAATTCGGTCGCCTTATTGTAGGCAGCCTCAAAAACCATCCAATTGACATTGGAATCTGCCTTTTGAGCCGTTAAGTAGGATAGCAACTTTTCGGTAGGCATGTTTCCGGTAAGTTCGTCTTTGGCCATAGGACAACCGCCAAAACCCTGGACGGCACCATCAAATCTACGACAACCTGCATTATAAGCCGCTTCTACTTTTTCGTGCCATTTTGTGGGTGTCGTGTGAAGATGTGCTCCGAACTCAATATGAGGATAAGCAGGTATCAAATGGGCAAATAAATAGTCAATGGTATCAGGGTCCGAAGTGCCCACGGTATCGGAGAGGGATAAAATCCTTGCGCCCATGGAGGCCAGCTTTTCAGTCCACTCCCCCACAATCTCCACGTTCCAAGGATCTCCATACGGATTACCAAAACCCATAGAGATATAGGTCACCACTTCTTTGTTGGCGGCATCGGCAATATTGAAAATCTCTTGAAGCGTTTCCACAGATTCGTCTATGGTCTTATGAGTGTTTCGCATTTGAAAGTTTTCCGATATGGAAAAGGGAAAGCCCAAATAATCGATTTCCGGATGTTTTACGGCATCCTCTGCACCACGTACATTGGCAATGATAGCCAATAACTTACTTTGAGTTCTGGACAAGTCCAATTTGGACAACACCTCGGCCGTGTCCACCATTTGAGGAATGGCTTTAGGGGAAACAAAACTGCCAAAGTCCAATGTGTCAAAACCACACCCTAACAGGGATTGCAGATACCTTACCTTTTCCTCGGTGGGTATAAAATCCTTAATGCCTTGCATGGCATCTCTCGGACATTCTATAAGCTTGACTTTATTGTTGGGCATAACGTAAAAATACAAACAACCATAGGAAATTTAGAGGTCTTTAAAATGAATAATTAGTGAAAGTGTAAATCTTCTTACAAGCAAAAAATTTTGGGCTAAACGATTTTTTATATCTTGTTCAAAATTTAAAAGTCATGAAAAATAAAATTTCCGCGATTATTATAATTTTCGCCTGTGTTTGTTTTAGCTTCTCTTACAATAATCACGATAAAGATTCTATGAACGAAAAAATGGAACAATCAAACGATAGTGTTCTTAGACATGTTGTCCTGTTCAAATTTAAGGATGGTACATCTCCAGAGGATATTAAGAAAGTAGAGGAAGCGTTCCATGCCCTTCCTTCTAAAATACCTCAAATTGCCGGTTACGAATGGGGAACCAACAACAGTCCAGAAGATTTGGACAAGGGATTCACCCATGTTTTCTTTCTTACCTTTAATAGTGAAGAAGATAGGGCCATTTATTTACCTCATCCAGACCATAAGGCCTTTGGAGCCGTACTTGGGCCACATTTGGATGATGTACTTGTTATGGACTATTGGACGAACTAAATTCTATTTATACTTTTTGTTTTAGGATAGTCTTATTTATTTTTTTAACCAAAATTGGACCTTCGTATATAAAGCCTGTCCATAACTGAATTAGATCGGCTCCTGCGTTTAACTTTTCCAAAGCATCCTCAGGAGAATGAATCCCACCTACCCCAATGATTGGGAAGGCTTTGTTACTTTTTTCGGATAAAAATCGAATAACTTCGGTACTTCTATCTCTTAAAGGTTTCCCACTTAAACCACCGTTTTCCTCCAAAAGCAAAACATGGGATTTAAGGTTTTTACGTTCTATAGTTGTGTTTGTCGCAATGACTCCATCTATTTTGGTATCGGCAACTATAGCAATAATATCCAAAAGTTGGTCATTGGTAAGGTCCGGTGCGATTTTCAATAAAATCGGTTTTCTTTTGACCGACTTTTCAGATGCCAATTTCCTATTGGTAATCTCCAGCTCCTTCAACAATCTTGTTAGAGGTTCCTTATCCTGAAGTTCTCGAAGTCCTGGGGTGTTTGGAGAACTGACATTGACTACAAAATAATCCACATGGTCAAAAAGGGCATCGAAACAAATTAAATAATCCTTTATAGCGTCATCGTTGGGCGTAATTTTGTTTTTACCGATATTTCCCCCAATCAATACCATGTGTTCTTTTTTTAATCGTTCCACCGCCTCAAATACACCTTCATTGTTAAAACCCATTCTATTGATAATGGCACTGTCTGCCTTTAATCGAAATAATCTTTTTTTGGGGTTTCCATCTTGGGGTTTGGGGGTCAGCGTGCCAATTTCAACAAAGCCAAAGCCAAAACTGGAAAGTTCATTGTAAAGCATTGCGTTCTTATCAAAACCAGCGGCTAGACCCACCGGGTTCTTAAATTTTAATCCAAAAACCTCTCGTTCCAGTCTTTGATCCTCTATAGTGAAAAAAGGCTTTATCAATCCCAAAATTCCAATTCTGGATAACACCTTAATCAAGGAAAAGCTAAAATGATGAACTTTTTCAGGGTCGAACAAGAAAAGTATGGGGCGTATAATCGACTTGTACATGCAGATGTATTTGTAGCAAAAATACGAAGAGCAAGGTTTAAAATTCTCCTATTAACTACAAAACGTCAAAAAATTCTATTCCTGTTTGGAGGGAATACTATCGCTATAAACCTTTGGAACAACGACAAAAGGAGAACGGGAAGCTTGATGGCATAACTCTATATATAATTCATACTGTTTTGGATTAAACAGTGAGAGAATCCGCTTGTCTATCATGGACTGGATGGATTGCATGCTGTCCATTATACCGCGGTATTTAAGTGCCATTTCATTGAGTCCATCAACGGTATTTTGTGGATGCCTATCGTATAAATTCTTCAATTGATTGTTAAGGATTTCATTTCGGTACTTTAATTCAGCCGCCAGATTTACAAGCTGTTCCTGTTGGCTATCGTTCATTTGAAATATATCTGCAATCACTTCATTTTCAGTAATCCCCACACCCAGAAGACAATCTGCTTGGGGCCTTACTGAATGTGATAAAAAACCGAATAGCAGTACAAGGGCTACATGTAACTTCATCCAAATATTGAATTCTATCTGAACACGAAAATACAATTTAAAAGCTATTTTTGGGAAAAAAGAGATTTATGCAGGACATAATGAACCGTTTTTTGAATTATGTGAAGATAGATACCCAAAGCGATTCTTCCTCGAATACAACCCCTAGTACGGCAAAACAATGGAATTTAGCCAATAGACTTGTTGATGAACTTCGGGAAATAGGAATGTCCGACGTTAGTATCGACGAAAACGCCTATATCATGGCAACCTTGCCGAGCAATGTCGACCATGAAGTACCGACTATAGGGTTTATCTCCCATTTTGATACTTCACCAGACTTTTCGGGAACAAACGTGAACCCAAAAATTATTAATAATTATGATGGTAAGGACATTATACTCCATGAAGAACTGGAGATAGTCCTTTCGCCCGAGTACTTTGATGACCTTAAACAATATGAGGGGAAAACCCTAATCACTACGAACGGAACAACACTTTTAGGCGCGGACGATAAAGCTGGTATTGCAGAAATTGTAACAGCTATGGAATACCTTATCAATCACCCTGAAATAAAGCATGGCGAGATTCGAGTTGGTTTTACCCCAGATGAAGAAATTGGTAGAGGAGCCCATAAATTTGACGTGGATGCATTTGGAGCTGATTGGGCCTATACCATGGATGGGAGTCAAATTGGGGAACTGGAATATGAGAACTTTAATGCGGCCAGTGCTAAAATCATAGTGAAAGGCAAAAGTGTTCATCCCGGATATGCAAAGGGAAAAATGGTTAACGCTCTTCTTATTGCCAATAAAATCATCTCACTTCTTCCCCAATCTGAAGTACCCGAAAAAACAGAGGGCAGGGAAGGGTTTTTTCATGTGCACCATTTTAAAGGAGAAATTGAACATGCGGAAATGGGACTAATCATCCGCGACCATTCTAAGTCCCACTTTGAGGAAAGAAAGAAGCTATTAAACAAAATTGTATCAGAACAGAACGTTATTCATAAGGATGCCGTTCAGTTGGAAATCAAGGACCAATACTACAATATGAAGGAAAAAATTGAGCCCGTTTTTCATATTGTTGAAATAGCCAAGGAAGCCATGGAATCCCTTGGCATAACACCAATCATTAAACCTATCCGGGGCGGCACCGATGGTTCCCAGTTGAGCTTCATGGGCCTACCATGCCCCAATATTTTTGCCGGGGGTCATAATTTTCATGGGAAATACGAATATGTCCCGGTCGAGAGTATGGCAAAAGCCGTAGAGGTTATCGTGAAAATTTGCGAACTTACTGCTCATAAAAGCTAATACCATGGATAGGTCTGAAAAATTGAAGGCTTTCTTTTCAGAAGAACATAAATTTAAAAAAGAAGTAAAAAAGCTAAGGGAGATTTTATTGAAGTCCGACTTGGAGGAAACCTATAAGTGGAATTTTCCAACATATACTCTAGATAATAAAAACATTGTTGCCATTGGCAAGTTTAAAAATCACTTTGGTGTTTGGTTCTTTAATGGAGCTTTTTTATCAGACCCATACCAGGTCTTGGAAAATGCCCAAGAAGGGAAGACCATGGCCATGAGACACTGGAAATTTCATAATGAGAATGAAATTGATGAGAAAAAAATTTCGCAATACCTCTCAGAAGCAATCAAAAACCAAAAAAAGGGCACAAGCCTCGCCCCTATTAGAAAGAAGAAATCTACCAAACTTGAATTACCCGACCTTCTAATAAAAGCATTTAACGCCAATCCTGAAGCAAAAAAAGCGTTCAACGTACTTACCCCTTATAAGCAAAAGGAATATGTAGAATATATGGAAGAAGCCAAACTGGAAAAGACAAAAATTTCCAGATTGGCTAAAATTCTTCCTATGATATTGGAGGGTAAAGGTTTAAATGACAAATATAGATAACCCTTGTTGGTTGGTTTTAGACCATGGGCAACTTCCAGCCATTATTGTAGTTTGCCATTAAATATGGATTGGCCTCTTCATTTTTGAATTTGCCGGCCGCATCGTCCCAATATATTCTATTACCAGTCTTAAAGGCTACATTACCCATATGTGAAACCAAGGCCGCATCATAACCTACCTTTATGGGTGCCGTTAACTTGGAGGCGTCCCTACTTTTAACCGCATCCATGAAATTTTTGGTGTGCAAATCCAAACCACTTTGTCCTCCATTGTCAAAGGACATGGCCTCCATCTTTGGTATTCCTTCCTTACCCCAACCTTGGAATTCCTCTTCGGGAATCACTTCCCATCCTTGTCGGTCCAAAACCAAAGTTCCATTATTACCTATAAAGGCAATACCATGGTTTCTTCCATAGTTACCACCATCGATACCTGTGGCGTGTTCCCATAAAATAGAAAAACCATCATATTCATAAACGGTTTGCAAAGTATCTGGGGTTTCTGATGCATCATCCGGATATGCAAACTTACCACCCAAAGCCATTACCGACTTTGGTGTGCCTGCTTTCATTCCATAAAGAGCGTAATCTATAAGATGCACTCCCCAGTCCGTCATTAAACCTCCCGCATAATCCCAGAACCATCTAAAATTAAAATGAAAACGGTTGGGATTGAACGGTCTTTGGGGAGCTGGCCCCAACCACATATCATAGTTCACTCCCGCCGGAGCTGCACCGTCTGGTAAAATGGGTACAGGCTTCATCCAACCTTGATAGGCCCATGCCTTGGCCAATCTTATCTCACCGAGCTTACCGGAGTGCACAAAATCTATTGCGTCTACAAAATGGGGTTGGCTTCTCTGCCATTGCCCAATCTGTACCATCCGATCGCTAGCCCCAACATAGTCCAACATGATATTGGCTTCCTGAACAGAATTCGCAATGGGTTTTTCACAATAGACATCCTTGCCAGCCTGAAGGGCATCAGTCAACTGAAGGCAATGCCAATGGTCTGGCGTTCCAATAATAGCAACGTCAACATCCTTATTTTCTAAAAGCTTTCTGTAATCCTTGTACCATTTTGGTTTTTTGATACCTGCCTTTTCCAAATCCGCCGTTCGCGCTTTGAGCACATTCTCATCTACATCACATAGGGCAATGACGTTGATGTCACTCATTTTTAGAAAGGAGGACAGGTCCGAGAAACCCATACCATTACATCCAATAAGTCCCACATTAATGGTATCATTGGCACCCACCTTTTTTCTCATTGTCGCCAAAAGCTCCATTGGGAACATAAAACTCGCTCCGGACACGATTAAACCAGCCGTACTCTTTTTTATAAAGTCTCTTCTATTACGTAACATCTTTGAATAAATTTTAATATTTGAATATAGCGATTTTATAAACAAAAAGAGGCATCAATCCTAAATTGATGCCTCTTTTGCTGTAGATAATTTACTTTTATTTTTTTTCCGGAGCGGATAGCTTTTTGCTCATTTCCATGGAAATTGCAGAACGGTCAAACTTTAGTTTGCCGGCCATGGTTTCCAAAATACAGGAAAAATCCTTGTCGTTTAACTCTACTACTTTACCGTGTAGACCACTTTTGGTTATAACCCTGTCCCCACGCTTTAGTTCCGCAGCAAATTTCTTCTCGTCCTTTTGTCTTTTCATTTGTGGTCTGATCATAAAGAAATATGCGACCACAAAAATCAAAATCATTGGAAGAAACTGTCCTATATCACCCATATTTTGGTAGTATTATAAATTAACCTAATTATTTAACAGGTCCTAATGGTGCTGCTCCCTTTGGATTAACAAATGCCTTGATTCTAAGTAATTCAGAACCTTTTTCCGTATTGGCCGTTACCGTAATTGTTTTTGTAACCTGGTTTTGGCCTTGGCCATTAAACTTAACCAATAACTCACCTGTTTCACCTGGGGCGATAGGATCTTTTGGAGGATTAGGAACCGTACAGCCACAGCTACTTTTAGCGTCTGTTATAATTAACGGTGCGTTACCTGTATTCGTAAATTTAAATGCTGTTTCCTGAGGGGTTCCTTGTTCAATGGTTCCAAAATCATGTTCAGCCTTCTCAAAAGTCATTACTGGAACTGCCTTCGCAGCTTCATCTCTAACTGCGGCCTCGGCAACATTATCAGATTTTATTTTACTGGATGCATTTTCCTTGCAAGAAGTGAACGCAAAAAATGCAATGGCGCCAATGGCAAAAACTACTTTTTTCATTATTGATTTTTTTAAAGATTAAACAAAATTAGAAAATATTTTTATAACAGGCCACGCCCTATTTTATTTAGCTTACCCTCTTTTTTATATTCCTTTGTTAGCTTATCTAAAATCCCATTGATGAAAATACTGCTCTTAGGGGTAGAGTACTCCTTGGCAATTTCTAAATATTCATTAATGGTAACCCGTTCTGGAATGGAAGGAAAATGGAGCAACTCACAAATAGCCATTTTTAATAATATTGAATCAACATCCGCAATTCGGTCTTTATCCCAGTTAGGTGTCTTGCCTTCAATCTCCTTCTCCAACAAATCGTTTTTCAACAACGTTTTTTTCAATAGTTTATTGGCAAAGTCCATATCTTCCTGATCTTTTAACAATTTGGGCAAGAAGAATTTAGGGCCTTGATTGGGCTTTACTTTTTTCAATTGCTTTACTAAAAAAGTATTTACAATAGGTATGTCATCTACCCAAGTCAGTTTATTGTCCTCAAAATAATCATATATTTTATCATTCGGAGCGATAACTTCCTTAAAAAGAGTAACGAAAAATTCCTTGTCCTGTTCATAACCTCCGTCGGGCTTGGCCATATACTCCAAGTAAACATCGCTTTCAACAATTGACTTATATATGAGTCTTACGTATTCCTCGTTAAGATACCAGTTGTCCAATTTTCTATTGGAAAGTTCTTCCTTCACCAAGGAATTTTCCTGTAATTGAACCAACAGCCTGTTGTTTACGAATTTTGCCTTATTGGGAAATTGCTTTTCGGAAGTATCCGAAAGATACTTTTTAGAAGAAAGATTCAGTTGCTCCGAAGCCTTTTGATGAATTTCGTTAAAAAGACTTAGCCACAGTAAATAGAGTGTGTACGTGTTCTCTATGCTTACTCTTAAAAATTTCTCCTGTTTTGGAAGCGAGTCATCCTTGGATTGAATTAGGGAGTAAATACATTGCATTACCTTTACCCTAATATGCCTTCTTGTAAGCATGTTAAAGAACTTTTGTTTTGATGAATATTTTCTGGGGCAAAAGTACGCATCTATTTAAATGGATTCCAAACCATTCCTAACTAATTTTGGACAAACCCGTTTATTTTAAATTTCGGATTAGTTTCATAGCTAATCTTTGGTAAACGTAAAGTTCACAAAGAAGAAATATAAAAATGAAATTCACTTTCAATTTTAACTTTTTACCAAAACTCCAATAACAGATATTTCACCAATTAATTTAAAGGCCACTATATCTTGCGTGTTTTAAGACATAGTAGGTAGAATACAAAAAAAGCTATCTTTGGAGATTTAAAATTACCACCGCAATTCTACATGAAGGAACTTAGGCATCTTAATAAATACTTTAAAAAATATTGGCTTAAACTCTTTGTGGGAATCATCATCACCATCATTGCCAGAATCTTCCAATTGGTGATGCCGTCTTATGTCAACAAGATTATTTCCGTAGTTGAAAAATTTCTTGATACTGAAATTGCCAAAACCGAGGCACAGTCCCTATTATTAGAGTATATACTGATTATCGTTGGTGCAGCGTTGCTTTCAGGTTTCTTTACCTTTTTAATGAGGCAGACCATAATCAATGTATCACGTTACATTGAATACGACTTAAAAAATGAGATTTTTGACCATTATCAAAATCTCAGCCTAAATTTTTATAAAAAAAACAGGACGGGTGATTTAATGAATCGCATTAGTGAGGATGTAAATCAGGTTCGCCTGTATGCCGGTCCAGCAATCATGTATGGGATACAGACTTTAACACTCTTTGTATGCTTGGTACCATTAATGTTTATAAAGGCACCTACTTTGGCGGCATATACACTTCTTCCGCTACCCATACTATCCCTCCTAATTTATAAAATAAGTAAGGTGATCCATAAACGGAGTACCATAGTGCAACAATATCTATCCACACTTTCTACATTTACACAAGAGGTCTTCTCAGGTGTTTCCGTCATCAAAGCATATAACTTGGAACCCAGGACCCATGATGAGCTCAAATTTCTGGCCAATGATGGTAAAAATAAAAGTATGAGCTTGGCCAAGGTAAATGCCTGGTTCTTCCCCCTTATGATTTTACTCATAGGCATCAGTAACATCCTCGTCATTTACATTGGGGGTATGCAATACTTGAGGGGTGAAATTGAAGTCGGGCTTATTGCTGAGTTTATTCTTTATGTCAATATGCTTACATGGCCAGTGGCCATAGTAGGTTGGCTTACCTCCATAGTTCAAATGGCAGAAGCCAGTCAAAAAAGAATTAATGAATTCTTGGAACAACATTCAGAGCTTGATAACGGCAATCTTGAACTCAAGGATGTAAAGGGAAAAGTTGAATTTAAAGATGTTAGCTTCACCTACGAGGATACCGAAATAAATGCGATCAAACACTTATCCTTTACCATTAATCCAGGTGAAACCATTGCAATTTTGGGAAAAACGGGTTCCGGCAAATCCACCATTTTGGATTTGGTTGCAAGATTATATGATGTCTCATCCGGAGAAATACTGATAGACGGGAAACCCATAAAGGAATATGAAATTACCAGTCTAAGACAAGCCATTGGAGCAGTTCCTCAAGATGCCTTTCTATTTTCCGATAGTATTAAGAATAATATCAAATTTGGAAAGGAAGACGCTACCGAAGAAGAAATAGTATCCATTGCCAAGGAGGCCGTGGTCCATGAAAATATAATGGGTTTCTCCAAAGAATACGATACGGTTTTAGGAGAAAGGGGCATTACCTTAAGTGGGGGTCAAAAACAGCGTGTGTCCATTGCCAGGGCTTTATTGAAAAATCCGAAAATCTATTTATTCGATGATTGTCTTTCTGCGGTAGACACCGAAACGGAGGAAGAAATTCTTGCCAATCTTAAAAAAGCGTCCAAGGAAAAGACTACATTAATTGTAAGCCATCGGGTTTCTTCTGCCAAAAATGCTGATAAAATCTTGGTTCTTGAGGATGGACAGCTCATTCAAGAAGGTACGCATGAGGAATTAAATTCTTTAGAAGGCTATTATAAGGAGCTTTACAAGAATCAACTATCCGACAAAGAAAACTAAAAATTAGTTGTCGAATAACTATTTTTTTTTCATTTTTGATAGACTAACCATAGAATATAATTAGGAAATGAGCGAAAGAGATTTAATGGATCAAGAGGAAATTCACTCTAAAGTCTTAAGGGCAGGAAGAAGAACTTACTTCTTTGATGTACGAAGCACGAAGGCGGGCGACTATTATTTGACGATTACAGAAAGTAAGAAATTTACACATGATGATGGTTCCTTCCATTACAAAAAACACAAAATTTACCTCTACAAAGAGGATTTTGAAGCCTTCAAAGAAAATGTTGAGGAAATGATGGATTACATTATCAACGAAAAAGGCAAGGAGGTAATATCAGAAAGACACCAAAAAGATTTTAAAAAAGAGGATGAAACAAGCGATGAAGAGGATTCAAATTCCAGTGGCAATTTTACCGATGTAAGTTTCGACGATATTTAATTGATAAAAATCTTTATAAAAAATAAAACGACCCTCCTTCTAGGGTCGTTTTTATTTTCAACAAATATTATCCTGCACCAGATTAAGCGAGTTTCACCAATATTCTATTCAATAGATAAATGCCAAGGACTATGATGAGGCCCATTTTCAAACTCAACCAAAAAGCTATTATTATGAACAGAATAATATAATAAAAACTAAAACCTATCTGGGCAGTAGCATACCTTAGTGTTCCCATGAATTCTGGCTCCCAGACCTTGGGCTTCATATAGAATTTCCATAAAAACCAAACTGGAAAGTTCAAGATAGCAATTGTCATTTTGAAAAAGTTAATTTTCGGTTTGGATGTTGAAGGTGGGCTTGATTTACCAACTTCTTCTATAAAGGTTTTTACTTTTTCGTTAATAGCTCCTGGCCTTAAAAAGGAAAGTTTCTTGGATTCAATTTGAGCAATTATCCTATCATAATCCGATTCCGGGTTAATATGTGTAGTAAGTTTTTTTAAAGCTGAGAAAACAGCCATTTTGGTCCTCTTTTCGGAACTTTTTAAATCTGCCGCGTTATACAATGATTCTGCACTTATTGGTTTTCCATAATACACCGCTGCAGAATCTGGAAAACCAGTGGCGTCCTCATAATTTAAACCCACAGGAACAAGCTGTAAATCGATTCCAGGATTTTGTTGCAACGTTCTAAAAACGATTCTTGTAAAACCCTTGCTCAAGGGCCTCACCCTACGTTTTAAACTATGATTGGCTTCAGGGAACATTACCAAGGCTTTACCTTCTCCCAAAATTCTGGAACAGGTATCAAAAACCTCATCATTCTTACTTAAGGAACTTCGGCCGTCCCGTATACGATATACAGGAATCATTTGGAAAAAATTGAAAATTTTATTTAACAGAGGTTTTCCAAAAACATCGGAACGGGTAAGAAAATAAGGTTTTCTATTACAATCAACCGCAATTAACAAGACATCCATTAGAGCACTCTGATGATTGGGAAGAAACAACACAGGTTTATCCAAGGGGACATTTTCCAAACCAAAAACCTCAATTTTCTTATGATATGAATGTAGACCTGTCTTTATGTAAACCTTTACAAGGTAATAAAGTAAATTTTTCATGCCAGTGTCTTACCCTTTACTGGTTTCGCATTCCAATAACTAGCCAAAAGCAAACCAGAAACCATGTGCCAGATTCCCCAAAAAGCGGCTAAAATAGCCATACCTCCCAATCCATCAAAAAAAGTAAATATTAAAAGTAACCCAAGACCCGAGTTTTGAATGCCCGTCTCAATGGTAATGGATCGAATGTTTTGGTTGTCCAAGTGAAACACCTTTGCAATTCCATATCCTCCTAAAAAAGCGAGTAGATTATGAAGTAGCACTATCCAAAAAATATAAAGCACATAATCCAAAAAAACAGAAATATTCTTCATCAATGCCAAAACCACTAATGAAATAAAAAATACTAGGGAAAATACTTTAAAATATTTGGCCAATCTCAAGGCGAGAACTGGTTTCCAACGATTGACTCCCATACCCAGCACTAAAGGAACTCCCAATAACAAGGATACCAGCTCCACCATTTTCATGGGTTCAATGGCCACGGAATTCAATATTGATGATGTGGGCCCATAAAGGGATCCCCAAAACTCCAGATTGAGCGGTGTCATAACAATGGCCAAAATGGTCGCAATTGCCGTAAGACAGACAGATAGCGCCGTATTTCCTCCACCCAGGTGAGTAATATAATTGGATATATTGCCCCCGGGACATGCGGCGACCATGAACATTCCCAACGCAACGCTGGGATATGGACGTAAAAAATAAACCAATAAAAAAGTGATTAAGGGCAATAACAAAAATTGACTTGCCACACCAATGAAAACCGGCTTTGGTTTAATCCATAATTGTCTAAAATCCTTAAATGAAATTTCAAGTGCAATACCAAACATGACCAAGGCCAAAACAAAGTTCATTAACCATAAGGCCTCGTTATCAAAATTAATCTGAACGCTATCTAGGGTGTTTTCAGCCAAAAATTTTCATTTAAATTCCCTCCAACCGTAAAAAACAAAATTTTAATCATTAGAGGGGACAAGACGGCAATATACTAAAATAGTGTTAAAATAATGAGGTCACCTTTAGTTTAAACCTACTCTAGTGCAGCTTGAGTTTTTCAATCATTTCTCTAGAAACATTTCCTGCATAAACACCATAGGCATCTACCAAAAGGCCCTTTTCCCCAGTACTGGTCTCAATTGCATAAAGAATTGTACTGTCATCCGGATTGGTCTGTCCTTCAAAACGATAGTATTTAACAACATTGAGGTCAACGGCCTTATGGATATTTTTCCTTGCCTTATTTTCCACTCCGGCATCACAAAGGTTAAAATCTTCAGTAAAACCTTCGTCTTTAAGACTATTGATTGCCTCACTAAGCGATGTATATGATTTTTCCATTTTTAGTTCTTTTTAGCTTTCATTAAGTTAAGCATAGATTAGAGCATATGCAACAGTAATAGATTTTTATAACTTTAACCATTAAATTAGAATCATGGCAAGAACACCTAGCAACATGTTGGAACTGGGCACAAAGGCACCCTATTTTAGCCTTTTGGATACGGTTTCAGGAAAAGTATTGAATCTTGATGAACTGAAAGGGAAAAATGGAACCGTTATAATGTTCATTTGCAATCATTGTCCGTTTGTAATACATGTAAATCCTAAAATCACGCAATTGGCAAACCAGTATAGGTCCAAAGGCATTAATTTTATTGCTATCTCCAGTAATGATGTCGAGAATTACCCACAGGATGCACCGCACCTAATGAAGTTAAAGGCAAAGGAAGAAGGTTATACCTTTCCATATTTATATGATGAATCACAGGAAGTTGCCAAAGCTTACAATGCTGCCTGTACTCCAGACTTTTATTTATTCGATTCCGAAAATTCCTTGGTGTATAGAGGTCAATTGGATAGTTCTCGCCCAGATAACGGTATTCCACTGACCGGAGAAGACCTTATAGGTGCTATGGATGCCCTATTAAATGGAACCGAGGTAAATCGTCACCAAAAACCTAGTATTGGCTGTAATATAAAATGGAAAACCCAATAACTATTTCATATTAGGATAGAACCCTTTTTATGGACGATTTAAACGACATTCAGTTCCAACCCCTGGTTCCTGAACTTTACCCCATTTATATACAAATTGGTGAAAAGTCCTATAACCAACATTATAGGCATCTTTGGCCGAATGGTAATACCTCCACCTATATTGAAAATAGTTTTACCATTGCTGTTTTACACAAAGAGGAAAAGGACCTTAATACCAAACTTTACCTAGTGAAACTGGGAGTTTTATATGTTGGGATTTTAAAGATTACATTGCACAAAAAGGTAGGACAACATAAAGCGCTTGAAGCACTATACTTGGATAAAATCTATATTTTAAAGGAATATTCCGGAAAGGGAATTGGTAGAATGTGTATTGAATTTGTCGTTGACCTTGCCAAAAATCTTTCAAAAAAAGCCATTTATTTGGAATCTATGAAAAAGGGTGCTGCATTATCTTTTTACCTGTCCCATAACTTTACGGTCGTCGCCTCGACCAAGGTACCCTTTGAAAATGTCATAGAAACCGAAAAGGCCATGTACTTACTGATGAAAAAAATATAATCTACCAGCCTTTGCTTTCCACTAAATTTCTAATATGGGCCAAATGATGATTACCATGCCAAGCATATTTACCTATGTTTTCTTCCACGCTCACTTTGGTGTTTCCCTCAGGATGCAGATAACATTTTTGAAACTCCGTTTCGCTAAGTCCCTTTAGTAAGTAAACCATTTTGGAGTGCAAGGCCTGTAGGTAATTTATGGACAGTTCTATGGGAGCGGTCCTAGCGTCAAAAAGGTTGCTCCAATCCTTTTCCTCATAGGCCTTGATTAAAGGTGTTTTTTCGGCAAGTGCCCATTTAAAGCGTGTATAGCTATGATGGTGGCTATCGGCAATATGGTGAACCAACTGTCTAACCGTCCAACCACCCGGTCTATATGGGGTTTCCAATTGTTCATCGTTCAATTTAAAAACTAGTGAAGCTAGTTTTTCCGGCAGCGATTCCATATCATTTATCCATACTTCCCTAATTTCCCTAGTGATGATTTCAGGACGGTGAAAGTGTCCAATGGGATATCGTAGTTTTTCTAAATCTTCCATTATATAAAGGTAAACTTTAATAGACTTTTAACCTTAAAATTTCCTTTGGAATACTAATAATCTAGTAATTTTATAGGATAAACAAAATATACCTTATTATGGCAACAATACGACTAGGTGATAAAGCACCGGATTTTACTGCAGACAGTTCAATGGGAACCCTTAACCTATATGATTATCTTGGCGACAGTTGGGGAATTCTTTTTTCCCACCCTGCTGATTTTACACCGGTCTGTACTACGGAGTTAGGTACGGCGGCGAACTTTAAACCGGAGTTCGACAAAAGAAATGTAAAAATGTTGGCTTTAAGTGTAGATGGCGCAGCTTCACACAACGAATGGATAAAAGATATCAATGAGGTACAAAACACAACGGTCAATTTTCCTATCATCGCAGATGAGGATAAAAAAGTATCCAACCTGTATGACATGATTCACCCCAATGCGGACAACAATCTTACGGTACGTTCCGTATTTATAATTGCACCGGACAAAACGGTAAAATTAATACTAACCTATCCTGCATCAACCGGAAGAAATTTTTATGAGTTGTTAAGAGTAATCGATTCACTGCAATTAACAGCATATCACAAGGTGGCTACCCCGGCCAATTGGGAACATGGGCAAGAGGTAGTTGTAAGTCCAGCAATATCTACAGATGATGCAAAGGAAATGTTCAAAAAAGGAATTACGGAGGTTAAACCATATTTAAGAATGACCCCTGACCCAACTGCGTAGAAAAACAAAAGAATGATTTAAGTTCCCTTTTTTATAAAAATCCTTAATAATAAGATAACTTTCTAAAAAGCTATTAGTTAAATATTTATACACTATCTTCGCACTTTAATTAATATATAATTTTTTTTATTATGAGTAAAGGAACAGTAAAATTCTTCAATGATTCCAAGGGTTATGGATTCATCACTGAAGATGGTTCAAACACAGATCATTTTGTACACATTTCTGGCTTAATCGATGAAGTTCGAGAAGGTGATGTTGTAGAATTTGAACTACAACAAGGTAAAAAAGGATTGAACGCCGTTAATGTGAAAGTACTTGACTAGGTAACGATTTAACTTTTTTATAGTTCAAAGGCCCGGACAAATTGTCCGGGCTTTTTATTTTATTTAAAAATAGACGCAACCCTTTTACTGTTTTGAATCTTTTAATTAAACAATCTCAGTTTCCCCAATTAAAAACTGACCTATGAATACTTTTTTTGGAGTACTTCTTTTTCTGATTTTAGTAAACGTTGCCATGTTGTTAACCAGCATGCGAAGAAGAAAAAATTAGGTTTTATTTTAAAACCGAAGTAGGGTATTAACCAACAAAGTTGTTATCAATATAAAATAATTGATCATGTACTTTGCATAATTCTCAATCCCTATTTCCCATGAAGATTTTCCTTGCCATTGTTTTAGTATTGGTGTTGTTCAACGCAATATTATTGCTTGCCAGCTTCAATAAGACCAAATAAAAAAGGGCCCTGATATTCGTCAGGGCCCTTTTTTATTTTTCTGTGAAGTTATCCTACCTTCATTAATTCCACATCAAAAATAAGTGTGGCATCGGGAGGAATTACACCACCGGCACCTGCACTACCATACGCTAAATCAGATGGAATGACAAAACGTGCCTTGTCACCTACTTGTAAAAGACTTATACCTTCGTCCCAACCTGGAATCACTTGCCCAACGCCCAATTGAAATTCTATGGGCGAGTTTCTTTTATAGGAAGAATCGAATACCTGTCCATCTACTAAGGCGCCTTCGTAATGCACCGAAACCATTTTTCCCTTTTCAGCTTTTTGGCCGTCTCCCTTTTGAATCATTTTATATCTAAGACCGGATTCCGTTTCATCAAAACCTGCCGAAATTTTATCCAAAGCTTCCTTTTGGGCCGCTTTAGCGGCAGCTAAACGCTCCTGCTTGGAAGTTTCAAATGCCTCAAATGCTTTAACAGCATCCCAGGCTTTGGCCTCTTCACCAACCCGCACAATTTCTACGGAATCCATAGTATCGCCTTGAGAAATGGCATCCACTACTTCTTGGCCTACTTCAACATTCCCAAAAACGGTATGCTTCCCGTCCAACCAAGGTGTGGGAACGTGGGTTATAAAAAATTGGCTACCATTGGTTCCTGGACCGGCGTTGGCCATGGATAATACCCCCGGACCATCATGTTTTAAATCTGGATGAAACTCATCGTCAAACTTATAACCTGCGTCTCCGGTTCCTGTTCCCAAAGGACACCCACCTTGAATCATAAAATCAGGAATTACCCTATGAAACTTTAATCCATCATAATAAGGTTCCCCCAATTCCTTAATCTTGTTTTTCTTTTTTCCTTCGGCCAAGGCCACAAAATTTCCAACTGTCCCAGGAGTTTTATCATAGGTGAGTTTTACCAATATCTCACCTTTTGTGGTATTGAATTTTGCGTATAGTCCGTCTTCCATTTTACTTGTTTTAAATGAGGTGCAAAGGTAACTAAAAGTATATATTAGGCCCTAGGAGTTTGTTATTTCAAAATAATCATCAGGGAATTAACCCGTATTTATCCACTAGATAGACCAGACTTGCCATAGTTGCGGCACCAAGCTCCAGTTCCCTTTTGTTTACGTGTTCAAACGTATCGTTTTCGGCGTGATGATGATCAAAATACCTTTGAGAATCAGGGCGCAGCCCTGCCAAAATTATTTTATCGTTTTTCAAGGGTCCGATATCGGCTCCGCTTCCTCCTTTTTGAAACAGATGAATCAAGTAGGGTTCAAAAAGATCTTTCCAACTTTTAATTTTCTCGAAACTTGAATCTGGCCCATCAAAGGTGAATCCACGTGGCGAAAATCCACCGGAATCACTTTCCAATCCAAATATGTGGTTCTCATTGTTTTCAGCCGCTACACGGGCATATTCCGTTCCGCCGCGTAATCCATTTTCCTCGTTCATGAATAAAACGACTCGTATGGTTCTTTTAGGTTTATATCCTATTTGTTTCAAAATATGTAAGACATCCATACTCTGCACGCAACCTGCTCCGTCATCATGTGAACCATCACCCAAATCCCAAGAATCTAAATGTCCGCCTACTACTATAATCTCTTCGGGGTGGGTACTTCCCTTTATTTCTCCAACGACGTTGTAAGATTCTACATCCGGAAATTCTTTACAATTCTGCTTAAAGTAAAATTTAATACTTGGATTCAGTTTTAGCGAAGTGCTCAATAATTCCGCAGCATTGGTACTTATTGCGGCAGCAGGGATTTTTTCACTTTCCGGTAATTCCCCATAACTCATGGAACCCGTATGTGGGTAATCATCCAATCTCAGGTTCATTGACCTTACTATAATACCGATAGCCCCATATTTTGCCGCCTCCATGGCACCTGCATATCGTTGATCCACACATGCAGAGTAAGCTGAAAATGTATTAATTTCAGTGGGATCCATGGGTCTATTATAAAAAACTATCTTCCCTTTGATCTTTGCTTCACCCAAAGTGGCCAACTCTTCGATTCCTTGAACCTCTATAACTTCCGACTTCACTCCATTGGGTGGTGTGGCCACAGACCCTCCAAGTGCGGTAATCGGGACATTGGTAGTTACTCCTGGAGAAGTTTCAAAATAGGCGAACTCCGGTATTCCCCTGACCCATTTGGGAACCATTACCGGTTGCAGCCAGACTTTATCCAGACCAAGGGAATCCAGTTCCGCTTTGGTATAATTTACTGCCTGTTGTGCTTGGATGGAACCGGATAGGCGCCCCCCTATTTGATTGGAAAGATAATTTAACCAATCATATGACTTACCCTTGGTCAATGCGACATCATAAATTTTTCTAATCTGTTCTTGATCCGAATTTTGGGCTAATCCAATTTGAACTAAAAGAAGGCAAAATATACCCAGTTTAATCGTCCTTTTCACTACGTAGTTGATTTTCATAATCTTCTAAATTAGCCATTATTTCATCCTCTAGGACGGGCTCCTTGATATCTTTGTATTTTTTTAACCTTTCCAGAAGAATCTTGGCCACTATGACCCGGGCAGCCTTTTTATTATCCGCTGGTATGGTAAACCACGGTGCATATTCCTTAGACGTATTATTAATGGCCTCTTCATAGCAAAACTGATATTGGTCCCATAATTTCCTTTCCTTTAAATCCCCTGGAGAAAACTTCCAATGCTTCTCCCTAATTGCCAATCTTCTTAATAATCGCTGTCTTTGTTCTTCCTTTGAAAGATTCAAAAAGAATTTGAAGATTATGGTACCGCTTTCGTGGAGGTGACGTTCAAAATTATTGATTTGGTCAAATCGTTTGTCCCAAAACTTTTGATCAATGTCAGCTACGCTATGAATGCCAGGTATACGCTCATTGAGAATATATTCCGGATGTACCCTAGTAACCAACACATTTTCATAATGCGTCCTATTGAAAACACCAAATTTTCCTTTAGCCGGTAACACCAAATAATGTCTCCATAAATAATTGTGGTCCAATTCCAGCTCCGTAGGAACTTTGAAGCTATGGACCTGCACCCCCCTAACATTAAAATCCTTAAACACCTCCCGCACCAAACTGTCCTTTCCAGCGGTATCTATACCTTGTAAACAAATTAGCACACTGTACTTGTTATGAGCATAAAGGGTATCCTGAAATTCCCCTAGCTCTCGTCTAATTTTGCTTAGGTCTTTTTTTAATTGCTTATCCGTCTTACCAAAATTCTCAAAGGAAGGAACCTCGGCTATTTGGATGCTCTCCCGCACCCTATATTTTTCAGTCTCGATATAATCCATACCGAAATATAAAATTTTAATCCGTGAACTACGGCTCTCCCATTAAAAAATACCCATTTGACCAACAAATTGTACCAATGGACTATTGAACGAACATCTATGCTCACCTGTCGAAAAAATAGTTCCTCTTCAAACCCGTGTTAATACATTTATCCTTGTAAAAATCCCAAATTTTACAACCTATCTTATTAGAATGAGCAAAACCTACAGAAAACTTATCCTAGTACTATTCTTTATTTCTTATAATTCCTTTGGAAATTTAAGGGAATGTGAATATGCCGAAGCCAATATTGATTTTGCAAAGTCCCAAACGGAAAAGGCTTTGGAACAACCCGATATCAATCTCTTAAAATATCATGTTTACAAAGCCATAAGCGCTATTCACAAAACTGAAAAAAAACTTTCAAATTGTGGATGTGAATATGCTCAAAAACATCTAGGGCAAAGTCTTGAAAGTTTAAAGTTAGCCACAAAACAAGAAGAATTCTTCAGGGCAAAGGATCTACTTTTAACATCTTTGGAAAGCATCATGCAAGGATTAAAATCACTAACCGAACATGACTACCACGAAGAACAAAAACGAGAAGCTCTTGCAAAAGCCAATTCTCACAATTCTTCAATAAACAATGAGGAAGCAATCAATCCCATTTTTAGAGAGATTGACCAATCCCTGGAAAAATATAGAAACTCGCTTAATAAGGTAGTGGAGACCGTCAACTGCAAGGAAGCCAGTAGCTTTGCCAAGAATATTATTGAGCAATGTGAAAATCAGTTATTGGTAGAAAACCTTACCGAGGGCAAAAAATACTATTATCTTAGAACAAAGGAAATTACTGCAAACGCCTTGGAGAAACTTCAAGATTGCTACGGTAAAAAATAATTATTTACTGGCAAAAAGGCGAACATCCTCCTCTGAAACCTCGTTACCTCCTAAGATAATTAGTCTTTCCACTACATTTCTTAGTTCCCTTATATTCCCAGTCCAATCATAAGTTTTTAAGAGCTGGACGGCCTTTGCGGAAAATGTCTTGGTAGGCATACCCTGCTCATCCGTTATTTTCTTGGAAAAGTGCTCGATCAATAAGGGAATGTCGTCCCTTCTTTCATTAAGGCTAGGCACTTTGATCAAAATTACGGCAAGCCTATGGTATAGATCCTCACGAAAATTGCCTTCTTCAATTTCCTTCTGTAGGTTTTTATTGGTTGCCGCCAATACCCTAACGTCTACCTTGATATCCTTATCTGTCCCGACCCTAGAAATTTTATTCTCCTGTAAGGCCCTAAGTACTTTTGCCTGTGCCGAAAGGCTCATATCCCCTATTTCGTCCAAAAATATGGTGCCTTTATTGGCCGCCTCAAATTTTCCCGCCCTATCCTTGACCGCAGAAGTAAATGCCCCTTTTACATGACCGAACAGTTCACTTTCTATTAATTCCGATGGAATTGCCGCGCAATTGACCTCAATGAATGGTGCCTTGCTCCTGGCGCTTTTCTCGTGCAACCAGTGTGCCACCAATTCCTTTCCAGTTCCATTGGAACCTGTAATAAGTACTCTGGCATCTGTAGGGGCAACTTTTTCTATAATATCCTTAATGGCAGAAATTTCTTCGCTTTCTCCCACCATCTCATAATTCTTGCTTACTATTTTCTTTAGAATCTTATTTTCCGCCACCAAATCCTTTTTGTCCAAGGCATTCCTAACGGTAGTCAATAACCTATTTAAATCAGGCGGTTTAGAAATATAGTCAAACGCTCCAAGTCGCATGGTATTCACCGCGGTATCCAAATCCCCATGGCCAGAAATCATTATAAAAGGAATCTCAGGTTTTATTTTCCTAGCTGCCTCCAAAACTTCGACCCCATCCATTTTGGGCATTTTAATATCGCAAAGCACTAGGTCATAGTCATTGTTTTTTATGGTTTCCAATCCCTTTAGTCCATCTTCTGCTTCTTCCACTTTATAGCTATCACTTTCCTCAGATAAGATTTTTACCAAAACCCTTCTAATTGCAGCTTCATCTTCAATAACTAAAATCTTTGACATAATTCTTTCTTTTAAATTCCTATTCTAAAACCGGTTCTAAAATAAAAACCTGCTTCGTCATTCAACGTAAAGATATCCTTTCTATCATTATCCCTAAGAGCCCCATTTTGAAAAAGGGAATGGCCACCTACCAGATAAACGGACATATCCTTGGTGATTTTGTATTGATATCCAAGAGTCAATAATAATGCCGTATAGGACACATCAGTCGATAAAGTGTTTCCCGCAAGCAAAATATTGTTCTGTATGTTGACGTAATAACCATCTACAAACAATTCGGTTTGAAAAAAATGCCCTTTGGGCGTAAAATATTTCATGCCGGATTTTGGAACTCCCAAAATATAGGACCAATTGGGATGGAAGCGCTTTTCGTAGTAAAGAACCGGCAACGGTACTTGTACCGGTGAGTTCGAATTATAGGAGAGTCCCAAGACTAGGCGAAAAGGCTTTTCTATGTTCTTTTTATCCTGATAGGCACCAACCGTATAATTAATATTAAAATCGTCCTCTTGAAGCTCCTTTACAAAATTTGAGGACCATCTGGGTGTGACTACCCCAACCATTCTCCATTCTTCGGTCAGTTTATATACATAGGCGAAATTAAGGTCCAATACATGCAATTTTCTCAAATCCCCTGAATTTGCGAACAGTGTATCCGGCACTTCAAAATTATACCGATTATACTCGCTTCCCAAAACAATAAAATCCCTTTTATTTCTGACGGCAATGGGAAAATTCGCCAACAATTTAATCCTAGAAGTTTCTACTCCCGCCTTGTTCTCTGGCATCAACATATACTCCGCCCGGAAAACATCTGGGGTTTGCCCCCAATTTGCAAAGTGTACCACAAGTACAAAAACGAAGGCCCAACTATATTTGCCCTTCATTTCTAATTATCTTTTTGGACATTACTATGTATAAAAGGAGTTTGTTGAAAAATATGGACATCCCTTTGTGGGAATGGTATCGTAATATTGTTTTTCCTAAAGGCCGCATCGATTTTATAACGCAGCTCACTTTTTAATCTTGGATCGGAGAAACTATCACTTATATAAAAATTCAAGGAAAACAGTAATGCTGAATCGCCGAAATCTTCAAAAAGAACGAATGGTTTTGGACTTTTCAACACACCTCTCTGGTCCTTGACTACGGATTCCAAAATACTAGTGACCAATTGAACATCACTGCCATATGCAACCCCAACTTTTACATTTTCCCTAGTAGTCCTATGGTTTTGCGTGTAATTGTAAACGATTTCACTTATAAAATGATGATTTGGGATAATAATAATCTTGTCATCCCTGGTTATGGCCCTCGTTGTCCGCAATTTTATTTCAAAGACCTTACCTACCCTACCATTTACCTCAATGATATCACCTACCCTTAAAGATTTGTCCACGATAATAAAAATACCACCGATGATATCCTGAAAAAGCTCCTGCAATGCAAGTCCAAGTCCAACAAATAGGGCAGCCGAGGCCGTAATTAATATCGTAATATCAATACCCGCCGCACTCATGGTAAAAAGAATTACCAAGATGTAGACTACATACTTAATGAATTTGAAGATGCTGATAAACTTTAGCTTATCATCGGCCTCCATTTTTCTGGTAAAAAATCTTCGAATCCACTGAAGAAAAAAGCTGGTCGTGACAAAAGCCGCGGTTAAAAGCAATAATAAACCTATGGTTACATCTATAGACTTATCACCAGATGTATAATGAAACCCTAAGTTCAAAAACTCCTTTATGGAACCCCATATATCATTCTCTATAATTTCTTTTATTTTTTCCGCTTCTTCTTGAGCCATGATCAATATTTAAGCCATTTCACCAACTCTTTATAACTGGGCTTTTTACCATACATTAGTATTCCAACCCTGTAGATTTTGGCCGCCAGCCAAACGATACCAATAAAGGTAATTATTAATATCAAAATTGAGGAAACCAATTGCCAAACGGGAACACCGCCTTCCCCTATACCGCCGGGAAGTCGCATCATCATAACAATGGGGGACGTTAAGGGAAATAAAGAAAACCCAACAGCAATGGGTCCATGCGGATTACTAAATACCGAAAAGAACCCAACGTAAATTGCCAACATCAATGGCAATATTATTGGGAATATAAATTGTTGAGTATCCGTTTCGTTATCCACCGCCGCACCTATTGCTGCATAAATTGAGCTATATATCAAATATCCCAATACAAAGTAAATAACGAAAAACAAAATTAAAAGTACCCATGGTATATCTAAAATTTCTTGTGCGTACAATAGTAAAGAAGAGTCCGCCGATTCTAAAATGGAATTGGGCGCATTACCCATTCCAGGACCCATACCTCCCTTGGAAATATCAGAAGGATCTATATTAAAAATAGACATAGAAACCAATAATAGAACACACCCGGAAATGATCCATATTCCAAACTGCGTAATACCTGCCAATGAGGTGCCAATAATTTTACCTAGCATTAACTGAAATGGCTTTACCGAAGAAATGATAACCTCAATGATCCGGCTGGTTTTTTCCTCTATTACACTACGCATTACGAACCCCCCATATATGATAATGAACATCATGATCAGGTAACCAAAACCTCCGCCAATTATTGCCTTTATCTCATTTATACCCTTTAGGTTATGCTCCCCGTCAAATGTTGAAATATTCAACTCATATTCACTGTCCATTTCAGCATATTCACTTGCGGATATACCAAATTCCCGCAGTCTTTCCTGCTTCAACCGCTCCTTAAAAATCCTTTCCAAACGTTCCAGGGTATTGGTACTAGGCGCCTCCTTACTATAAAAAAAGGAACGTTGGCTTACAGTCTCCAAATTAGATTCATTGGGTAAATATACCAAACCATAGTAGCCCATGTTCATTGTGGAATCCTTGGCCTGTTCCAAGGACATATCCCTGAACTTTACAAAGGATGTACTTTCTGAAGTTATAAACTCATTGGAGAAGAAATCACTTTCATTTAAAACTGCAATTACCCTTTTTTCATTATCGTTGAGCTTTGTAAGATAGGATATGAGAACAATCATACCTACCATTAGAAAAGGACTAAGAAAGGTCATTATCACAAATGATTTGTTCCTAACCTTTGCCAAGTATTCCCTTTTAATAATTAAGTGCAACTTACTCATTAGCGAAACTTTTGTTTTCTATAGTCCTAATAAAAATTTCATTTGCGGAGGGTATCGTTTCCGTAAAATTTTTGATATTCCCCTTACTCCCTAAAAAGCTTAATAAATCACTGGAATTTCCTCCAGGGAGCTGCACAGAAAAGTCCAATTGATTACCAGCGGAAACGGCATCCAATATTTTAAAATTACCTTTTAGTTGGTCCAACAATTCATTGGGTGAACTAGTGCCGACATCTACCTTGAAAATATTCTTTTTATAGGCTTCTTTTATTTCCGATAATTTACCGTCCAGTATCTTCTCCGACCGATGGATCAAAGCAATATATTCGCACAATTCCTCTACGGATTCCATTCTATGTGTCGAAAAAATGATAGAGGTACCACTCTCCTTCAATTTCAGAATTTCATCCTTTATGATATTGGCGTTTATGGGATCGAAACCACTAAAGGGTTCATCGAAAATTAACAGCTTAGGTTCGTGAAGCACAGTAACGATGAACTGTATTTTTTGGGCCATACCCTTTGAAAGTTCCTGAATTTTCTTGTTCCACCAATCCCCTATCTCCAAACGCTCAAACCAGTATTTCAATCTTTGTTTTGCGTCGTTCTTGGACAATCCCTTGAGTTGGGCAAGATAGAGTGCCTGCTCCCCCACTTTCATGCTTTTATACAATCCCCTTTCCTCCGGCAAATAGCCAATTTGGGAAATATGCTCGCTTTTAAGGGGTTCCCCTTCAAAAAAAACCTCCCCTTGGTCTGGAAAGGATATCTGATTTATAATTCTAATCAATGTGGTTTTCCCGGCCCCGTTGGGACCAAGCAAACCGTAAATACTGTTTTTGGGAATTTCTATAGAAACATTTTGCAAAGCAGTGTGGCCGCCATACTTTTTGGAGACCTTATTTGCGACCAAAATATGATTCATGTAAGCAATTTGTTCAAAGATATTGAATTGTTTTCACAAGGCTTTTTTTACTTATGAATTTCACGAAATCCATGCATTAAAAATGCTATAAAAACAAAACCCACCCTCAAATGAATCAAGGATGGGAAAAAAATTGCTATGAAAAAGAAAATTAATATTGGTTACCCAATATTGTTTCAAATATACGTTTTTTATTTAAACACCAAATTTTTTACCGATTAAGAGAACATATCCTTTACCTTTTCAAAAAAGGATTTATCGGATTTTTCAGGTTTTGGTTCAAAATTTTCGTTGCCCTGCATACGTTCAAAAAAATCCTTTTGTTCCTTGTTCAGTTCCTTTGGAGTCCAAACATTGACATGGACCAAAAGATCTCCACTACCATATCCATTGAGGTTGGAGACACCCTTCCCCCTTAGTCTCAGGATTTTTCCAGACTGTATTCCTGGTTCCAATTTAATTCTCACCTTACCTCCTACGGCGTCAATTTCCTTTGATGTTCCCAAAATGGCATCGGATATGCTTATGTACAAATCATAGTGCAGATTATCACCTTCACGTTTTAGGGTCTCATGTTCCTGGGTTTCTATGGCGACCAGTAAATCACCTGGAACTCCATTTCCAGGAGCATCATTACCTTTTCCCGGAACTTTTAATTGCATTCCTTCTTCTACCCCTGCCGGGATGTTTATGGATACTGTTTCTTCGGAAACTTTAAGGCCCTGGGCATCTGCATCTCCAGGTTTTCCATCCAAAATCTGTCCACTTCCACCACAGACACTACAGGTAGCTGCCGTTTGCATCCTCCCTAGTATGGTGTTTTGGATTTTAGTTACCTGCCCGCGTCCATTACATGTGGTACATGTTTTATAGGTAACACCTTCGGCCTGTATTTTTCTTCTTACCTTAACCTTCTTCTCTACGCCGTTGGCTATCTCTTCCAAAGTCAGCTTAACCCTAATCCGCAGATTGCTTCCCTTCACCCTTCGCTGGCCCCCGCCACCGAAACCTCCAAAGCCACTGAATCCACCTCCGCCAAAGGCACTTCCAAAGATGTCTCCAAACTGACTGAATATGTCATCCATATTCATTCCGCCACCTCCAAAGCCTCCTCCTTCAAAAGCAGCATGACCAAATTGGTCATATTTTGCCTTTTTGTTTGGGTCACTTAGGACTTCATAAGCTTCGGCCGATTTTTTAAACATCTCCTCCGCCTTGGCATCACCGGGATTCTTATCCGGATGGTATTGAAGTGCCTTTTTTCGATATGCCTTTTTAATCTCCGCGGCAGAAGCACTTTTGTTTACACCAAGTATTTCGTAAAAATCTTCCTTCATACTACTTTTTTAGTTTCCTACCACCACTTTTGGATGTCTTATAATTCTGTCACCAAGCTTGAAGCCTTTTTCAATAACATCTATGATTTTTCCTTTCATGCTATCATCGGCTGCCGGAATTTGGGTAATAGCTTCATGAATTTCCGCATCAAATGCATCACCAACCGACACTTCAACCTCCTGCAAACCCTTGGATTTTAGAGTTTCCCTGAACTTTACCTTGATTAACTCGACACCTTTGAACAATTCTTCATCTTCCGCTTTGGACAGTTCTTTTAAGGCCCTTTCAAAATCGTCCAGAACGGGCAATAGGGAAACTATTACCTCCTGTCCTGCCGTTTTGAACAAGTCCATACGCTCTTTGGAGGTCCTTTTTTTGTAATTTTCGAATTCCGCAAACAGTCTGAGAAATTTATCCTTCTCCTTTCCCAACTCTTCCCTTAGTCTATTCACTTCAGACATTTCCATTTCCTCTTCCAAAGTATCTTCATGGTCCTTCTCCTCATTGAGTTCTTCTTGCTCCAACATTTGATCTTGGGACAGTTCTTCTTCTATATTTTCGGTTTTATCCTTTTTGCTCATATTCCGTACTAATTTATTCTTCCGATTTGAGGGGGCAAAAGTACTGCCAAATCTTTAAAAATGTCAAAATGTCATCAAACTTTATAAAAAAATCCGCCAAAAGCGGATTCTTATTTTATTCCCTAATTTTTGTTCAATGCTTAAGATATGTATTCTTTGGATAAGTCGTTGGATATCTTAGAATTGGATTTTTCATTTTGATAAATCTCCTCCAAGGCGGAGCAAACGTTTTGATATTCAAAAATAAATCCTTCACCTTCAATTTTTTTACTGCTAACCCTCTGACTGGCAAATAATAAATAGCTCATTTCGCCAAGAATTACTTTCATTAGTACTTCAGGTATATTGGGCAGGAATAATGGGCGATTTAAAACATCTGCAACTTTCTTTACCAATCTATTATTTGTTACAGGGTTTGGAGAAACACCATTATAAACGCCCTCCAATTCATTATCCAATACGAAAAGGAAAATTCTGGCCAAATCCGAAAGGTGTATCCAAGATTGCCATTGCTCGCCGGAGCCAAATGCCGCACCGATATAATATTTAATGGGTTTTGCCATTTGCGGCAAAGCACCTCCCTTATTGGACAAAACCAAGCCTATTCTAACTTTGGAAACTAGTATACCCAGCTCCTTGAATTTATCGGCTTCTTCCTCCCAGGCTAAAACCACTCTTCCGAGAAAACTATCATCTACCGCCTGTTCATCCTCTTCATAATAATTTGACAAGGAATCCGGATAAATACCTATGGCAGATGCGGTCACAATAGAGGTAATGGAATGATTGGGCAACTTCTCTATCGCCCCATACAACGTCTCCAAAGAATTAATTCTACTATTTAGAATTTGCTTTTTGTAACTAGCTGTCCATCTTTTTGAAATACTTGCTCCCGCAAGGTTGATAATGGCAGAAATTCCATCAAAACAACGAATATCGATTTCCCTATTCGTAGGATTCCAATAAAACCCTTTAAGATTTTGCTTAGAAACTATTTTATCCTTGCTAGTGGTCAAGAAATTGACATCATATCCTTTCTCATGACATTGAGATACCAATTCCTTTCCAACCAATCCCGTAGCACCTGTTATTAATATCCTCATACCCCAAAGTTATCACTTTAAGATCGAGCCAATTGTAAGTTTAATTTGGATTTAACATAGGATGGCCCATTTTAAGACAAATTAACTGAAACCCCATTTGTTAGTTCAATTTTCTTGCTCTTAGCATTTCCCTTTTTCCCGGAGGCCCAGGGAGACGCTCAACTTCAAAACCAACTTCCAGCATGGCCCTTCTAACACTACCTTTGGCCGCGTACGTAACTAGGATTCCATTCTTTTTTAGGGCTTCGAACATTTTGCTGAAGATTTGTTCCGTCCAAAGTTCTGGCTGAACCCGTGCGCCAAAGGCATCAAAATAAATTAAATCAAATTGTTCAGAATTATGAATTTCCCTAAAATCCTTCTGCTCCTTTAAAATACTGAAATCCGGGGTAATAACAGAAGTCTTTTCCCAAGGGCAGCTATGTAATTTTTCAAAATCACTACGGTGTAAGAGGGCATCGAGTTCTACTATATAATTCAATTCCTTTATCTCATCTTCAATAACAGGATATGCCTCAATGCCTACATAATCTATTTTAAGCCTTCTTTTTGGTGCCTCAAGTAACGTAATAAAAGCATTGAGGCCGGTACCAAAACCTATTTCAAGAATTGAAATTGATCTATTTTGAAATAAATCGAGGCCATTTTTGATAAAGACATGGTACGCCTCCTGGATGGCGCCGTGCTTTGAGTGATATTGCTCGTTCCATTCCTTTATTTGAATGGTTTTTGAGCCATCGCCCGTAATTATTATCTCCCTTTCCAAACTAATTCTTAATCAATACCCCATTCGCCTCAAAAGCATAGGTCTTTTTGGTTGAGGTAATCTTGGTCAAATCCTCATGGTTGGCACCGGCATCCTTGGCATAGTGCTTTTGATCATCTATACTCATTTCCTCCACGAATGCGATGCCATCCACAACCACATTTTTTCCCGCTATATCCTTTGGCATAAAAAAGCCATAGTCCTTGAACCTAACCATGGTCTCCCTACCATCTGTAAGCTCCACCTTCATCCAGCATCCCTTTGCCTGGCAAACCTCCAATACCTTTCCCATGAACTTAGTCTGTAAAGTATCGCCAGAGCTTAAGCTTTCATATTGTAACATCATATCCTTTGAACTACCAACGTTTGATTCATCCACCCATACACCAAACGTACTTAACTCATTTGGAGTTGATTCGTTTTCTTGACCTAGGGATACAAAACCCATCCAAAAAACCACAAGCAAAATGTTAAAACCTTTCATATTTTTCAAAAATTAAAACCTACATGCAAAACTGCTCATTTTTAAGCTAAAAAAGAAGGAGCTGTTGGTATATTTGATTAATTTTAATCCTTTAAAATAGTTGGGATGAGCGTAGAAACCAAAAAAATGGACATTAGCATAGAAAAGGCTAAGACCTCTAAAATAGATCAAGTCGATTTTGACAATTTAAAATTTGGTTCCGTATATACGGATCATATGTTGGTATGCGATTACAAGAACGGTGCTTGGCATACTCCTAAAATCATGCCATATCAACCGATAACGCTTGATCCTTCCGCGAAGATATTTCATTATGGACAATCCATCTTTGAAGGAATGAAGGCGTACAAGGACGATAACGGCGATATTTTCCTATTCAGGCCACTGGACAACCATAAACGTCTTAATATATCTGCAAAGAGATTGGCCATCCCAGAATTACCGGAAGAATATTTTATGGAAGGTCTTACCACTTTGCTGGAGTTGGATAGTGATTTTATACCAACGAATGAGGGTTCGTCCTTATATATAAGGCCTTTCATGTTTGCCTCTGGAAATGGCTTTCATGCCTCTCCAGCAGATGAATATAAGTTCATAATTGCATGCGCCCCTTCCGGTTCATATTTCTCCGGAAAAGTCAAGGTACTTATTGAACAGACTTACTCCAGATCTGCTAACGGAGGGGTAGGGTTCGCCAAGGCAGGAGGAAATTATGCCGGTCAGTTTTACCCTACGCAATTGGCCATTGAAAAAGGGTACAATCAAGTAATCTGGACAGATGACACGGAACACGAATATATAGAGGAGGCCGGCGCCATGAATATTTTCGTACGTATAAACGACACTTTGATTACCGGACCGACTAGTGACAGAATATTGGACGGCATTACCAGAAAAAGTATTTTGCAAATAGCAAAGGACAATAATATTCCTACCGAAGTAAGAAAAATTACGGTTACAGAAGTAGTCAATGCCGCCAAGGATGGTTCATTAAAGGAAATGTTTGGTGCGGGAACCGCCGCAGTAGTCTCACCAATATCGGCATTTGGATATAAGGAAAAGGACTATGATCTTCCGGAATTGGAAAACAGCTATGCTTCCACATTGAAGAAATTGATTACAGATATACAGTACAATAAATCTGAAGATAAATACGGTTGGCGATATAAAGTCAATGATTAAAAAAAGGGCTTTTTAAGCCCTTTTTTATTTGTTCAAAATGGAGGAAATGTCCGGTTTGAAATAGTTAGGTCCTTTTAATACCTTCCCGTCTTCCCTATATATAGGTTTACCGTCCTCGCCCAATTTACTCATATTACTACGTTGGATTTCATTAAAAACTTCCTCTATTTTATGCTGCATACCATGCTCCAAGATAGTTCCGCAGAGTATATATAACATATCACCCAAGGCATCTGCAACCTCAATCATGTCATTGTTGGAAGCTGCCTCCAGATATTCTTTATTTTCTTCATCCATCAAATTAAAACGCAGCTGGTTTTTTGTTTTTCCCAAATCGGCCTTCATCTCCTGTGATACGCCTAGACCAAAAGATTCATGGAATAGTTGTACTGCTTTAATCTTGCTTTTCATAAAAAAATCTTGAGTTTTCCTTTAGTTTTGTGTAAAAATAAAAATTATGTTCAGCACAGGACAAATTGTTTTTGCAGTTCTATTTACCATTGCATTCTTCATTATTATTGTCCTTATGTACAAGAAGGACTTAAAATTGCACCAAAAAAATTACAAAGGAGTCAAATGGGTGGGAATATTCTTTATAATATTCATAATTATCCTTTTCTGCATTAAGTATTTACTCAATAATTAACGCAAATTTTACGTACACCACAAAAATTAACGGTTACACAACAAAACCCCTGAATTTCACGTATAATATACCAAATAACGTAATTTTGCGTTATTCATCTACAAGGGGCAATTATTATGATGACATTTTTTACAATATTATTGGTACTGATCGGTCTTAACGTTGCTATGCTCATAGCAAGTTTGCAAAATGCCAACAAAAAGTTGAAAAAACCTACAAATATATCCTCAGAGGATAACCGTTCTGTAATTTATCCAATTAATCTGATTACTTCCAACTACAAAAAAGCTGTATAGTTTATACCTTTGTAAGGTATGAAACAGTTTTTACTCATATTTCTTGGAGGTGGTGTTGGAAGTTTTCTGCGTTATTTAATTTCCAAATCTTTAAACTCTTATTACCCTAATTTCTATTTAGGAACCTTCATGGTCAATATTTTGGGTTGTTTCATTATTGGACTACTAATCGGGTTATCCGTAAGGAACAACTATATATCCGAAAATCATGTCCTATTATTGGGTACGGGTTTTTGCGGTGGCTTTACCACGTTCTCCACATTTGCCCTTGAGAGCCATCTCCTTCTAAAGGAACATTCCTTATTATATATGTCCGCATACCTAGGTCTAAGTATTATACTAGGTATTCTCGCCATTGCGCTAGGGCTATATATTTGCAAGTTGTTATAATTTTAACATTAGCAGCGCTAATTCCAAAAATTATACTTTTTCACATCTTTTTTATTGTTTTTTAAACAATCTACTGCCTAAAAGCTTCTTTTTCTACACTTTTTACAAAATCTAGTTCATTTTCTTGAATCATATCGGTCATATTCATAAAATACCATAGTATAAATATTCATACCTATAATTTTAAGGGGGGTTAATTATTATTAATACAAAAATTAATCCTATACCCCCCAATTTTAAGGGGTGTTAATTTTTTTAACATACATTTGGGGCATCTAAAACAATTAGTACAATGAAAAAAATCGAGGCAATTATCAGAAAATCCAAGTTTGATGAAGTCAAAGAAGCATTGCATCAAATCGAGGTCAATTTCTTTAGTTACTGGGATGTAACAGGAGTTGGAAATGAGAAAAAAGGTCACGTGTACAGAGGTATTTCCTATAGCACGACTGACATTCAAAGAAGATACTTATCTATTGTCGTATCGGACGAATTTGCTCAAAAAACCGTAGAAACAATCTTAAACACTGCGTACTCTGGCAATGTAGGGGATGGAAAAATATTTGTGTCCGACGTAATAGAAGCTTACCGTATTAGAACCAAAGAAAGCGGGCAAGCAGGTATCAACTAAAATAATCAACTAACTAAAAAAATTTAATTATGACTGAAGTAACACAAGAATCAATGGATGCCACCCTCGCTGCTATAAATGGCGATATGGGCGCATTGTGGATTACCCTTGCAGCGATTTTGGTTTTCTTTATGCAAGCAGGGTTTACCTTGGTAGAGGTTGGCTTTACCAGAAGTAAAAATTCCGGAAATATTATAATGAAGAACATTATGGACCTAGCTGTAGGATCTATCATGTTCTGGGCCGTTGGTTACGGTATTATGTATGGAAGTGATTTGGTATTAGGAGGGTTTTTCAGATCAAGCCCTTCAGACCAAGGCTATTTCTTTTTTAGTGCCACAGACTGGTACAATTTATTCTTCCAAACTGTATTCTGTGCTACGGCCGCAACAATTGTTTCTGGTGCTGTAGCAGAAAGAACAAAGTTTTCCACTTATTTAATTCTTTCAGCAGTTTTGACCACTTTAATCTACCCAATCTCAGGAAGCTGGTACTGGCCTTTTGATGATGATGCATGGCTGAATACCGCAGGTTTTATTGATTTTGCAGGATCATCCGTAGTACATGCCGTTGGTGGAGGTGCAGCCTTAGTAGCGGCTATTATGGTAGGACCTAGAATTGGCAAATACGTAAATGGTGAAGTAAAAGTTATTCCAGGGCACAACATGATGTACGGAGCTCTTGGAGTTTTTATCCTATGGTTGGGCTGGTTCGGATTTAACGGGGGTTCCCAATTGGCTTGGGGTGGCGATGACACCATTGCCGCAGGTAGTGTTATAATCAACACCAACCTTGCTGCAGCAATAGGGGCAATTACTGCTCTTTTCCTAACTTGGATTAGATATGGTAAACCAGACCTATCCATGACCTTGAACGGAGCACTTGCCGGGTTAGTAGGTATTACAGCAGGTTGTGGCGCCGTAAATGCATGGGGAGCTGTGGCTATAGGATTATTATGCGGTATTGCGGTAGTATTTTCCATAGAAATTCTCGACAAAAAGTTTAAAATCGATGATCCAGTTGGCGCCATATCGGTACATGGTACTTGTGGGTTCCTTGGAACGGTTCTCGTTGGTGTCTTTGCATTGGACGGAGGTCTTTTATATGGAGGGGGTGCCAAGTTACTATGGGTACAGACCTATGGGTCTCTAGCATATCTACTTTGGGCAGCTTTTGCCACATTCGTCGTATTGATTATCCTTAAGAAAACAATTGGCTTAAGAGTTTCCAAAGAGGACGAAATAGAAGGCTTGGATATTACGGAGCACGGAACCGAGTGCTACCCTGAGCATATTTCAAACGATAAGTAAATAAAAAAACACGGAGCGTTTGGCAGAACGCTCCGTTACATAACCCTTTCAAAAAATTCTATCAATCATTTAACAATAATCCAAAGAAGGATTTAAAATTAAAATTTATGAAACAGATTATAAATACAAAATTCGCAAAAAATATCTTTCTAACAGCATTGTCACTATTTTCAGTAATAGCTGTTGCCCAAGAAGAGGAAAGTACTTCAAAATTCACTTTGAGTGGTTCTATTGATGCTTATTACAGAACCACGTTCAAAGACGGCGGAGATGCAACTACCGCTACACCAACATCCTTTGCGAACCAAACTGGATTTGCTTTGGGTATGGCCAATTTAATTGGAACTTATGAAATGGGAAAAACTGGTGTAGTTGTAGATTTGGTTTTTGGACCTAGAGGTACAGAGGCCACGTTTAACAACGATGTTTTAAACGGTATTATCAACCAAGCTTATGCCTATTGGAATGTTTCAGAGAAAACTACCCTAACCGTAGGTCGTTTCAATACTTGGGTAGGGTATGAAGTTATTGCCCCTGCAGCCAACTTCAATTATAGTGTTTCCTACTTATTTTCAAATGGTCCCTTTTCACACCTTGGCGCTAAAGCTGATTTTGCCTTTTCGGATGATGTAAGTTTAATGCTTGCCATCACCAACCCTTGGGATACAAATGACATTAGTGGTTCAGGTGTATATGCTGTTGGAGGACAATTAGGTGTTTATGGTCAATATTTGAACCTTTACTACGATGGAGGTAGTCCAACTGCCGGTGGTCTTGGTTTCGAAATTGATTATACCGGAGGTTTCGATATTACAGATAGTTTTTTCTTCGGAATTAATGCTGCCTACAATGACAATTCAGAAACTGAAAGTGGATTCTATGGAGCAGCTATTTATCCGCAAGTGACAACTTCGGACAGTTTTGCAATTGGACTAAGGGGAGAATATTTTGCTTACACTGCGGATGGTTTAGACGATGTACCCGTAACTGCTCTTACCTTAACAGGAAGTTACACCAAAGAAAATTTAATCATAAAACCAGAAATTCGATTAGATAGCTTTGGGAAAGATAACGAACCTTTCTTTGATAGTAACGGAGGTACAACTAATAGTCTTTCTTCTTTTGCGATTGCAGCCATCTACTCTTTCTAAGCAAAAAAACAAGGACTAATTGATTTTATATATTGAAAACCCGGTGATTTCACCGGGTTTTATTTTTTATCGAATTTTTTGACTCCGGCCAATATCTTTGTATCCAAATGATTTATTGCAGGTACAAGGGGACAAGAATATTTTTTATTGTAGGCACAATATGGATTGTAGGCCTTGTTGAAATCCAAAGTTATCTTATCTCCTTTTGGGATTCTTAAGTCCATGTAGCGCCCTCCGCCGTAGGTTTCCTCACCATTGGTCAAATCTGTGAAAGGCAGAAAAAGATAATCCCCGTATCCCTCCTTTTTCATAAGTTCGGAATTTTGGTACACTTCCAACATAAAAGGTTTTCCCTTCAGTTCAAATTTGACTTTGGCATATACCACTTCTTCAGATTGCCTATCCGTTGTTGTAGGCATTAAAAATGGTAGAGCATCAGGTGTTCTTATAAATTCTGCCTCCACAACATAGCTCGTGTCAGGAACGAAAAAATCCAGACCGTTAAAATCCTTTCGAAACCTATCCGGTAATGGGGACTCCTCAGGGTCCTTAAACTCGTTATTAAGTTTTTGTTGGTGCGCCAGAATTTCGGCAATCTTGTCCGTAGGTGCTTGGGCAACGACATCGGTCTTTTCGTCATGATATTTTTTTTCTTCCTTACATCCAAGTAAAACTAAAACTGAAAGTAAGGCTATTACCCTTGTTCGATTCATGATTATACTTTTTCACAAAAGTACGATATCATCTATTTATAAAATTCACTTCCTTCCAATTGATGATCTGAGTGCGGGATTCTAATTTTCTTCAATTAAATCATAACGAGCATCTTTTAGATACTTCGCTATCATTGCATTGAACTCCGGGGTAATTCTAAATAATGCGGTGTGCTCTAGATTATATAATTCCTCCTTATTGTCATACCCCGTTTTTAACAATTCTTCCAAATAGAAAATTGCGGTCCCATAGTCCTCAATTTGTGAACTATATGAAATCACTTTCAGATAATTATCAGGATTTTTGGGGTCTGTTATCGTTTTAAGCTGATTCAAAAAGTTTAGGGCTTCCAAATCCACTTGCTTATCGGTCGATATGATATTAATATTATCTGAAATCAATGCATTTAAAAAACCCCGTAGCCTACTGGACATTCTCTTTTCAAATTCATTGCTGCTCTTGTCCATTTTATCCAATTCAGACATTTGATAATTCCACCAGCCCAAATTGTTGTAATTATAAGTGAGAATATCTTCTTCCAAATAATATCCATAGTCTTCCTTGGTCAAGGCTTCCTTTAAAAAATAATTATTCTGCAAACGCTTATTTGTCCTATACGTTTTACTTCGCACAAGAGTTCTTTTGGATATTTTTAGTGAATCCCAATCACCAAAAGGATTATAGACCTCAATTACGTTGTCCAATACATTTTCCGCCAACAAGGGTTTGTCATTCGATAGGAGTTCATTCGCTTTCACTAATGAGCTTTCGTAATAATCTTTGACAAGACTGTCATTTTTAGGAACATTTCCCTTGGCCATTTCAGACAGGGTGAAAGATCTTAGGGCCCTAACTATTTCTTCCTTGGGAGCCCATTGATGTTCGCCTTCAAAAAGAATTAACAAATTTGGAAACTTAAGATTGTCCAAAACGATTTTGCTTTCTAACAGTTCACGATAGTTATAATCTGCCCTACCTGCTATTCCTATAAAATAAAAGGGATTTTTTCTTGTAAGCACTTCAGTATTGGCAATCGCGGCTCCGCAGGTAAGAACGCCACTAATATCTTTTATAAATGTAGGCAATAGCGTGGCAAATCTTCCTCCGTCACCAATACCCCCAACATAGCTTCGTTCTTTATGTATGGGAACCATTTCATAGACCGTATTCAACATTCTATTGGCAATCAATACATTCTGTGAAAGACTTAGGGTGTCTCTTATTTCATTGGAACTGGCCAATATATAACCTTCTTCTTCAGCCGCTGCGGTAAACATGGATATCGTTGCCCTGCTGTTCCCTTTCATATCAAAAAGGAATAGGACCGGCCAAGTGCGCGACATACTAAATGTGGTGGGCAAGTACAGAGAAAATGATTCTCCCAACTCTCCCTGAACCGCCAAACTATCGTTTATGGTACCCTTTGCAATTTTAAGTTGCTGTGAAAAATTGGTCAGGGGTAAGACCAAAAAAATCAGAGGTAGTAATTTTTTCATATTTAAAACTACAACAAAAATCTAGCCAAAAACTAAAGCTAAATTGAAATATTGATTTCATTCCTAGAGATTCCCATAGTAATTATTACAATGAACTATCTATTTTCGTAATGGATTCATTGGGGCATTGGTAATTACTTGGGAAAGAACAATATTGGTTCTTGTTTCACCATACTGAATTAATCTATCAATAAATTTTTCCAAATGGAATTGATCCTTTAGAACTACTTCCATGACAATATTTTCATTTCCGGTTATCCTATAACAATTCACCACTTCATCAAAACTATTTACTATGGACAAAAAGGGCTTCAGTTTACCCATAAATGCCCTTAGGGTAATGATGGCCTTTAACTGATGACCTGTGTGGGCATGCGAAACCTTGGCATGATATCCTGTTATTATTCCTATGTCCTCCATCTTCTTGACCCGTTCCCCAACTGCAGGTGCCGTTAAACCTATAGACCTACCTATATGGGCAAAGGATTCCCTGGCGTTATCTTGAAGCTTTTCCAGGATTTTCCAGTTGAGTTCGTCTATCTTTTGATTCATAATTTTTAATATGATTAAATTTTCTAATACAAAGTAAATTTAATAAATAGCTTAACAAACAAAAGATAAAATCCGTTTTCCTGTCGTAATTTTATATAATTATAAGTTTAAAATACTTAGAATGTCCCATAGAAATCTTAGAAATATTCCTGTATATAAAAAGGCATTGGAGCTCTGCAAAATGAGCAGGGAAATAGCCTCTTATGTTTCTTTTAATAAGGATCTTTTGCGCTTATGCGAAAGCAATAGTCTTAGGGATATCATTGCAAATTCCATTTTAACGGATGCCATTTTAATTCCACAAAAAATTGCTTTGGTTGAGTCATCCCGTTCCCCTTCTGAAAAATTACAACATGTTTCCTTTATCAACATTATGATACGAAACATAAATTCCTATTGTCTTGGCCTGGAAAAAGACGGGGTCAAAGAAACGGAATATATTAACCTCCTACGCTCCGAGCTTAAAAGCTTTAGAAAATACTACAGGAGATGGAAGGTTTCCATAAGATAATTATAAATATCACATAATTTATCATCGATTGGCAAAAACGAAACTGAAATTAGGTTATTTCACTAAATTGGAATGACCTATTTTTGATTTTTAATCCATTCGTCTTGAAAATTATTATTTTAATTCATTGTCCCGATCAGAAAGGTATCATAAGTTCAGTTACTGGATTTATCCACGCCCATAAGGGCAATATCGTATATCTGGACCAACACGTTGACAAATCGGCCAATGTTTTTTTTATGCGTTTAGAGAGTGATTTTGAGACCGTTGATCTAGAATTACTTGAAAAAAAATTCAATGCAGAGTTGGCGGATAATTACGCTATGCAATGGAGTTTGCACACCGATAGTAAAAAGCCAAAAATGGCCATTTTCGTTTCCAAATACAACCATTGCCTATATGACTTACTAAGTCGGTTTAATTCTGGAGAGCTTCCCGTAGAAATACCCTTTATATTAAGCAACCATCCTGATTTGCAATATGTTGCAGATCAATTTGATATACCTTACCATTATGTACCCTTCAACAGTGAAAATCGTACTATATGCGAAGAAAAACAAATAGCACTTCTTAAGGAATATGAAGTAGATTTTATAGTGTTGGCCCGGTACATGCAGATTGTTAGTGGTAATTTAATCAATATGTATCCGGATAAAATTATAAATATTCACCATTCATTTTTACCTGCTTTCGCAGGAGCTAAACCATACCATGCGGCTTTTGAAAGGGGTGTTAAAATTATTGGGGCCACGAGTCACTATGTGACCGAAGAGTTGGATGCGGGTCCAATTATAGAACAGGACGTAACCCCGGTATCCCACATACATTCCATTTCAGACTTTATTAGCAAGGGCCGTGATTTGGAAAAAATAGTTTTGTCAAGGGCGGTAAAACTTCACGTACATAGAAAAACGATGGTCTATAACAATAAAACCGTAATTTTCTCGTAAACCTTTTAAGATCAATTTCTAATAATAGATTATGAGCAGAAAGTTTGGCATAATTGCAGTTTTATTCATGATTGTCTCCTGCAATGAATTACAACAAGTAGTTAATCAACTACCCTCTGGAACCACTTTAGGGAACGCTGAAATTGCGAACGGACTCAAGGCCGCCCTTGAAAAGGGTATCTCGGACCAGGTTGATAAACTGACTAAAACGGACGGCTTCTTTAAAAATGAACTGGTAAAAATCCTATTACCGGAAGAATTGAGAAAAGTGGACAAAACTTTAAGGGATATAGGGTTAGGAAATTTAGCAGATGAAGGGCTAAAGGTTTTGAATAGAGCCGCAGAGGACGCAGTTTCTGAGGCGACTCCCATATTTGTTGATGCTGTTAAAGGCATGACATTTAACGATGCCAAATCCATTTTGCTAGGTGAAGATAATGCAGCCACCAACTATTTATCACAAAGAACCCGTACAGCTTTATATGGTAAATTCAACCCCGTTATAAAATCCTCGTTTGAAAAAGTGGGAGCTGATCAAATATGGAGCAATCTAATAAACAGGTATAATGCCATTCCTTTAACAAACAATGTAAATCCAGATTTGACCGATTACGTGACCCAAGAGGCCCTTAATGGAGTATTTACCATGATTGCCATTGAAGAGAAGGAAATTAGGAATAATGTAGCATCCAGAACAACGGATTTGCTGCGCAGAGTCTTTGCCTTGCAAGATTAATTTATTTTTTTATCACTCAGCACAATAAAGGGTTTTATACTGCGTTAAATTTTTATATATCAGTCTCTTATAGGTGGTATAATATGTTAAAGTAATTCTTATTTTTTCAAAATTTTGAGTTAGTATTTTTTGAGTTAGTTAGTAAAAAACCGGTGGGAGCACCGGTTTTTTGTTTATAACCAATTTGATTTCTACCATTCTTGCTGCCAATTTTCTAGACTTTGTCCATAGTAAAGTATTATCGGGGTTTACCATTTTAAGAGGTTTTTAAGAAATGTGTCCCATATTATGATTAATTTAAGACATTGCTAATTCATCAATCTAAATAGTAATCATGCTACAAATAAGAATCTTAATCACATTCTTACTGTTGAGCACTTATGGACTTTCCAAAACCAGCATTGCAATAGACCCTTTAAAGGTCAATGGAAAAAAAGTGTCTCAACCAGTATTGGACAAAGCAAATATTCTATTTTCCGAGAAAAAATTTCCAGAGGCCATTGAAAGCTACAAGGAAGTACTGGAAATGGAAGTTATGGAACCCGCTCCCGTCCTAAAAAAAATGGCCCAAAGCTATTCTGCACTCAATGACGTGGACCATAGCATATCCTACATTGAAGAATATTTACATGCAGATTTCAATACGGATGTTTTGGCCGACTCTTGGTTCGATGAAATTAGGGAAACAGATCAATTTGTCGAGGTTTCAGAGAAATACAACCCTAAGTTTACTATCTGGTCCTTCTTGTATCTATATGTATGCCTGATTGGTTTTTATACTGCTGTAGTTATCCATTTTAATAAAAAAATAGATAAGGTTGCCAAGATTTTAATTAGCAGTTTCATATTTATCCACTCTTTTTTTATTCTCCATATTTGTTTCAATATCACCAATTATCACTATAAATTCCCACATACATATTTAATGTCAACCGGATTTAGTTTTTTATACGGGCCGCTTCTCTATTTTTATTTTAAAAGAACAACTCAGAAATATAAATTTAGGGTAAAGGATATATGGCATCTTTTACCTACCGTTCTTTTTCTGGTCTATGCTACACCAATATACCTACTACCCGCTGAGGAAAAGTTTAACTTAATTCAAGGGAATTCGGGTGGAAGTCTTAATCTTGGCGTTTCCACTGAGTTAATGATAATCGTTATTCTCAAGCTTATATCCTTGATAGTTTATGGTTTTTATATAAGAAAGTTGTATAGAAAATCAAAAAAACAAGAAGGCATAAATAAGGAAAACAGAATTTGGCAAAGAAATATCTATTTCATTCATATTTCGTATGTTTTTTGTTATGCGGCCTATGGCCTTTTAATCACCAATTACCAAATGGCGGATTTCTTAATTCATTTTCAAATTATCTGTATGGCCGCAATGGTCATGTATATTGGCTATTGCGCCAATGTCCAACCCAATGTATTCAATGGAACATCTTCCTTTAAAAATCTTTTCTTTAAATACGAAAAATCAGGATTGACCAATAGCCTTTCACATGAACTTAGAGAACACCTTATTAGACTTTTTGAGGTTGAAAAAATTCACAAGGAAAATGATTTAAACCTTGAAAAAGTAGCCCAAAGGCTCAACACAACTAGGCACAATGCGTCCCAGGTCATCAATGAACACTTTAATATGAACTTTAATGAACTGGTGAACACATATAGAATCAACGAGGCAAAGGAAATTTTTAATACGGATTTTCAAAAGAACCTCAACATCATTGATGTGGCCTATGAGGTCGGGTTTAATAATAAAGTAACCTTCAACAAAGCCTTCAAAAAAGACACTCGGGTTACACCGAGCGAATACCAGAGGAAAGTTTGCTCCGAGGTTATTAGATCGTAAAAACTTAGTAACCTTCAATCGGCTACGTAAACGTTTATAGGTGTTTCCCCTTTTTTAATATGGAGCATGTTTCTTTGAATTGGTTTTTGCAATGTATAAAGCAGCTCTGAAGTACATCTTCCAAAGGAAATAGCATTAAAAACCTCAGGAGTTTTGTTTGAATTAGTCATCAAACCCTTCAGGGCTGCACTTTGCACCAATATTTCTTCTCAAAGTCATTCTGCCTTTAACATACCCTCACACCATTCACATTTTTAACAGTCATCAATATTCATTTTTAAAAATTGAGAAATACGCATATCGCTGTAATTTATTTTACATTATCAAAAATATAACCCAATTCGGTCTATTTGTTATAAAACGTAAACCACAAGTAAAGATTCATCGGAACGGTAAACGTTTATAAGCATTTCCCAGAATGAACATGGGACCCATTTACTTTGGCCTGAATGACTAATGCAACAATGGCTCTAAAGGTAATATCCAAAAAACCATTTCCATTTCTTAAAAGTGCGTCGCACCAATTACGGATATAAACCAAAAAGACTATCACTTGTATTATTGGATTCATAGCTAACTCATTTAAATCTTTAAGTATGAAAAAAAAATGTATTTGGTTGTTTATGCTTTTTCTCACGGGAATGACATGGGCATATTCACAACAAAAAACCGTAACGGGTAATGTAGTTGATGAAGGGGGTGTTCCATTACCTGGTGTCAATATTTTGATAAAGGGCACCACTTCAGGAATTCAAACCGATTTTGATGGAAACTATGCCATTGAGGTTTCCCCGGGCCAGGTCCTTGTGTTTTCCTATATAGGTCAGCGAAAAGAGGAAAGGACTGTAGGTTCAGAAAATGTAATCAATGTAACCATGGTAGAGGATGCCGCTCAGTTGGAAGAGGTAATTGTAACCGCCCAAGGTATTAAGCGAGAAAAAAAGGCTTTGGGTTATGCCATTACTACATTGGGTGAAGATGCCGTTCAAAGTAGACCGGAAGCCGATATTGCCAGGGTACTCAATGGAAAGGTTGCAGGTGTTAATATCGTAGGTACTGGTGGCTTGGCAGGTAGTGGCACAAACATTACCATTAGGGGAAGTGTTTCCATCACCGGTAACAATCAACCACTTTTCGTAGTCAATGGCATTCCTTTCAATACTAACACAAATGCCGAAAGTAATGTTAGCACGGGTAACGGTTCAGTTTCTGCTTCTAGTCGATTTTTGGACATTGACCCCAATAATATTGCAAACATTAGTATTCTTAAGGGACTTAGTGCAACAGTTCTCTATGGAGATGCGGGAAGGAACGGTGTGGTACTCATTACCACAAAAACAGGCCAGACTGATGCGATAGAAAAGGGTTTCGAAATAACCGCAAGTCAATCTGTATTTGTAAACCAGATAGCGAATCTACCCGAATATCAAAATACATATGGGCAAGGTGGCGATAATTCCGTAAACGTTGGTTTCGTAGGAAACTGGGGAGGGAGGTTTGATGGAAACTTTACCGTAAGGCATCCATATAACGATGCAAGGCTTGCCAATTCATTTCCTGAATTTCAGGGTGTAAATATTCCGTACGAGCCTTATAAGGATAATATCAAGGATTTTTTCAGACAAGGAATAGGGACTACAACCTCCATAAATGCTTCTAAATCCAAAGAGGACGTTTCTTATAATTTTAACTTTGGACACACGGACGAAGATGGTTTTGTTCCTGGGAACAACATCAAACGGGTAAGTTTTGGCCTTGGGGGGTCTATGAAGCTTAGTAACAAGATTACGATTTCGGGTGCCTTTAACTTTTCGACAAGCGACTTTACTACGCCGCCCGTTTCTGCGGATAACGGCACTGGGAACTTCTCCATTTTTACAAGAACCCTATTTATACCCCGAAATTTTGATCTACCCAACCTACCCTACCAAGACCCCATTAACGGATCCAGTGTTTATTATAGAACAGATCAGGAAAATCCTTTATGGCTAGTGGACAATGCCCAAGAGTCTATTGATGTTAACCGATTTTTCAACTCAATAAGTACCAACTATGACATCAATGACAACCTTGCCCTTACCTATAGGTTGGGTTATGACACCTATACTGAAAAACAACAGTTTTATATAAACAAAGGTGGTGTAAGCAGTATACTGGCACAAAACGGTTTTTTAAAGACCACTGCTGCAATAAACACCATTTGGGACCATAGTTTAATTCTATCACTTAAGGATGTCAGGTTTAGTGAAAAGCTAGGATTAAATGGAACTTTGGGTTTCAATGCAAATTCTGAACGTTATGATAAATTTGGAGTTGCAAGTACGGGACAGGTGGTGTTCGGTTTTATAGACCACAACAATTTTGCCACCCAGAGTAATGCGGATCCACTAGGAAGTTCCCTTGATTTTAAGCAGACCGAAAATACCTTGGGTCTCTATGGTCAATTGCAATTTGACTATGATAGCTTTCTTTATGTAACGCTAGCAGGAAGAAACGATTGGACTTCCACTATAGAACAGAGCAACCGTTCCTTATTCTACCCAAGTGCTTCAATGTCCATAGTGCCTACTTCTGCTTTTCCAGAAATGCAATCTGATTTCCTCAATTTCTTAAAACTAAGATTTGGATACGGTACCTCGGCAGGATTTCCGAGTCCCTATAACACAAGAAATATTCTAGCCCTTGGAACCTCACTTTTTACAGATAGGGGCGGGCGAACTATTAATGTAAACTCAAGTAGTGCCTTGCAGACAGGCTTGGATGTATTCCCCAATCCGGAACTTAAGGCGGAACTTCACAGGGAATTTGAGTTGGGTCTTGAAACCAACCTATGGAAAAACAGGATTAATCTAGAAACCAGTGTATTCAAGAGAGATTCCAAAGATCAGATTTTAAGTAAAATTCTTGACTCATCCACTGGCTTCGATAGAACTACCATAAATGCTGGAAAAATTAACACCAAGGGTATCGAGGTAAATCTCGGTATAACTCCTTTTAATAATTTAGAAGGTTTCCGTTGGACATCAAATTGGATATTCTTTGCTGCGGAAAGTGAAGTTGTTGACTTGCCCGGCGGTGACGATGTCTTCATATCAGGTTTTTCCAACAATGGAAACTATGCGGTTGAAGGACAACCTTTAGGCGTAATTAAAGGAAGCTATGCCCTTAAGGATGACGAAGGAAACTATCTGATAAACCCTACTACTGGAAATATTTTTGATAGTTCTGCCGTGGGATTGGACGATGAGATTATTGGAGATCCCAATCCAGATTGGAAGGCTACATCCATAAACACTTTTGGCTACAAAAGTTTAAGCCTATCCGCTCAATTGGAATATACACATGGAGGCGATTTTTCTTCCAATACCATTGCTAACCTTTTAAGAAGAGGGGTTACCCGTGATACGGAAAATAGGGAAGGCACTTTTGTAACTCCAGGGTTCTATGCTGATCCGTCCACAGGAGAACTTCTTCTAGATGCTAATGGGAACAAAATACCAAATGCCATTCAGCAGGGTGCCAATGAGGTGTATTTCTTAAACTATTTGGATCCTAGTGGTCAGCAAATCTTTGATGGGTCCGTATGGAGGTTACGTGAAGTGTCTTTGACGTATGATTTACCTAGAAAATTTTTGAAGGATTCTTTTATTGGCTCATTATCCTTTAGTGTATTGGGACAAAATCTTTGGTATTGGGCGCCCAATGTTCCTAAGTATACCAATTTTGACCCTGAAGTAATTAGCACAGGAGTAGGTAATGGAAGTGGTCTTGATTTTCAAACCACCCCAACTTCAAAAAAATATGGATTTAGTATAAAGGCTACCTTTTAAAAGGCTCAAAATTCTAAAAAAGAAAAAATGAAAACGATAAAAAATAAATCAAAATATCTATTACTACTCCTCATTTTTGGACTATTAAATTGTGAGGTAGGAGATTTAAACCAATTGGAAGATCCCAGTAACTTAACACCTAGCAGTGCCGACCCTGAATTATTGCTGAATAACGTGCAATTACAATTTATGAGGGCAATTGCGTATAATGAAGATAACGAAGACGGTATAAATGTACGGGCGGCAGAATTCGTACGGATGCAGCATCTTTTTGGTGCATATGCAGGTCCTTTTTCGTTGGCTTCCAGTGCCATAGATGATATATGGACAGATTTTTACAGGGAAACCTTGCAGGATATTAGCGTACTGATTCCTTTAGCAGAGGAAAGAGAACTTCAAGGTTATGTTGGCGTTGCCAAAATCCTAAAGGCATATTCCTATGTAGTACTTGTAGATACTTTTGGGGAGGTTCCCTTCTCCGAAGCCTTATTCGGCAATGATCTCCCCAATCCTAAACTAGATGATGGCCAAGCCATCTATAATGCCATGTTTGATGTCATAGATGAAGGCATAGCAGCAATCAATACTCCAAACTCGGTAATGCCCAATGATCTTTTTTATTACGGCAACAAAACACAATGGATAAAATTGGCCAACACTTTAAAGTTTAAAATGTATCTTCAAATGAAGCTGATAGGTGATTTTTCATCAGAAATAAACAGTCTCATTGCAAGTGGCATTATCGAAGATTCTGCAGATGATTTTGAATTTAAATATTCAACCGTTGCGAGTGCCACAGGTGAAAGCCGTCACCCCTATTTTGTTTTGTGCTACGATGCCGATGGAGCGGACGACTACTTGAACAGCTATTATGTAAACCTATTAAAGGCGGATAAAGGTTTTGAAGACCCCCGTCTTAGATATTACTTTTACAGGCAGATTGCCGAAACACCAACCGGTGATGATTTACCTTGTGAAGGTGAACCTGGCTATAATTTTTGCTATCTAGGCGATTTTTATTGGACAAGAGATCATGGCGATGACGAAGGTGTACCGCCGGATCAGCTTAAAAGAACTACATACGGACTTTATCCAGTTGGGGGGGCATTCGATGCAGATAACTTCACTTCCGTGGTAAACAACCAGGGTGCTTCTGGAGCTGGCATATTTCCCTTGATGTTATCAACCTATGTAAAATTTTTAAAGGCAGAATCCGCTTTAACCAATAATACTATTGGAGATCCACGTACCCTATTGGAAGAAGGCATACGTGCTTCAATGGATAAGGTGCTAAACTTTAATCCGGGACAGGTAGATGCAGCTTTTGCCCCGAGCACACAGGATGTGGAGGACTATATCACATTTGTTTTGGCCCAATATGATTCCGCAGTTGATGACAACGAAAGATTGGATATCATAATGAAGGAATATTACATTGCGCTTTGGGGCAATGGATTTGAAGCTTGGAACAATTATCGTAGGACAAGCATGCCGAGCGACCTTTCTCCTCACGTTGCCACGCCCGGTGAGTTCCCAAGGAGTTTTCTGTACCCTGCCTCGGTAGTGAATACGAATTCAAGTATTGACCAAAAACCAGTAACTACAAAAGTATTTTGGGATACCAATCCTAATAATCTACAATAATCATAAATAGATAATTATGCGACAGTATATAAAAAATAAAATTTGTTTAAGAATGTGGCCCACTTTATTGCTAGCATTCGCAATTATAACGGTTAGTTCCTGCGACGATGAAGAAAAGAATAATTTGGATGTTTTTCAAAAAGGAGGATTTGTTCGGTTAGCCACACCTTTTCCAACGGTCGTTAACATCAATACTTTAGATGAATTAGCCAATTTAAGTATTCCAACGACTTTTGAAGCTCCGGATGAAAATGTGGATAGCTACACCTTGCAGGTCTTTGGCACCCTATCCGGGACACCTACTGACACTGTTAACTTTGGAAGCGAAATCAATTCCTTTCCGACAACCCTCAATATTAACGTAACGGATATTGCAGCCACACTGGGGGTTCAAATCTCGGACATCGGATTTGGGGATACCTTCACTTTTTTGGGAACGGCCATCAATGACGCAGGAACTGTATATGGTCCAGAACGCCTGAGTTTCAACAGTACCACAAAGGAAATATCAGGTGGTAATAACACCAATGACCTATTTGATGAGCAAGGCTATCGCAATGCCTTTAATTTTGGTTTTGCAATTCCTTGTCCACAGGAAATGGGAAATATTGAAGGAGATTGGATTTTGGACATGCAAGATCTTTATGGTGATGGTTGGGATGGTGCTTTTGTAACCTTTACAATTGATGGCACCGCAACGACCTACACCGTACCTAATGGTAGCGCTACTATTCATGTCGTCAACGTGCCAGCGGGGACCAATTCTTTGGTAGTGTCCTATACACCAGGAAGTTTTGAAGAAGAACATGTATATACCGTAGAAAAACCGGACGGAACCATTTTAGGCCCTTTTGGCCCCAACCCTCCCCTATGCATCAATTAGAAAACGGCTAACAGAAGCTGTTTAATATAGTTAAACCGCCATTTCATTTTACCAATGATTGGCGGTTTCTCATTATTATAAAACACATATTAGCCATGTAATTATTTGAACCCTATTAAAGTTTGAATTCATATCTATTTGACACCCTCATTTCTTTAATTGGAGTTTAAAATTCAATTTCAATCTATCCTAATTTTGATTTTTAATTGAGTAAAATTTACTCTGTAAAAGAATCGTGATTATCATTCTCCCCTTCCTTTAAAAGTATTGCCTTGTTTATTACTCAATGTAAGCACAAATTTGTTTCAATAAGCATTTTTAATAAATGGTTTGTAAAAACTAAGTAAAAATTCATCGGATAAGGAAATGTTTATAGGATTTACCCGTTGAAATCTAAAGAGTTAGTTTATTTGATGAACAATCAAAATCAGTAGTAATAAAGCAGCTCTGAGACTACCTTAAGAAAAGAATTTCTGTCTTATTTTTTAGAGTGGTTATTTGAATTAGCTATCAATACCTCCTCAGGGCTGCATTTACTAAAATCTTCCAAGTAGGGCCTAACTACTTCAGATACTCCTTCCAATCCTACTATATATCCAATCACCATCTTGTTAAAAAGCTCTTCTTGTTCCAAATTAACAATATGCCCACAATCTTGAATTATAAAAAGAAGGGACCCCAATTTGCTTGAGGATATTTTCCTTACCGATGAAAGAAAAAGTTTGTCCTCCTCGCCCATAATATATAAGCAAGGAATATCCGATTTTTCAGAATAGAGATAATTTAGTATAGGATCTAATTTCTTTGTAAATCCGGCCCATTTCAAAAATTCTTCCTTGTGCCACTTCCTTGCCCGTTTAATTAAAAACAACCTGGATTCCTTGTGGTTCTTATTCGGCAATAGGGAATACACGAAAAACTTAAATTGGGAATGGAATGGAAATATCTTATCGCCCAATTTTTGGGCACATAACAAGAAACGAAGACGATAATTAATATTAATAATTGCACCCGCAAGAATCATCGATTGGATACGATGGGGATATTTCAATGCAAAATTCCTTATAAACACAGTACCCAGCGATAAACCTATAAAATGAGATTTATCTATATTCCCATACTCCAATACACGGAGTATTTCATTTGTAATTACATCAATATTTAAATTATCCACTGAAAAAAGTGGACTGTCCTTTTCCCTTAATTCTATAACCAGTACATTATAATGACGTTGAAATTCGGGAAGCTGTTTATTCCAAATCGAGAAAATACCCCCTGCTCCATCTATGAACGTTACCCAAGGTAATGTACTATGATTTAAATATGTTTTATGACTTAACAAAGTGTTCTTTTTCTTTCAATTTTAGAAAGCCACACAATGTAAATATTCTTTTATAATTGATGCCTCATATTTATATTTTTTATGCTTTCGGATGTTGATTTTTGGAATTTTTAATGGCCTCAATGTTAAAAAAAAGACAAATTACCAAATAATTAGTTGTTTGACAGCATTAAGGGAGATCCAAAAAAGCATTGTCAGCGTATATTTGAAAGAACAATACTTTAACTATGGAAAAGCAATATTGTAAAGTCGGAACTGTAACCCCAATTGCGGCAAAAGCGGACGTTATTACTTTACTGGAATATCAGTATCAAAACTTTGTTGACAAAGCATCTAAGATGAAATATTCCAACTCGAAATTGACCGAGTTTTTTGAACATAAAGCTCAAAAAATTCAAAAGTCATTGGAGAATTTGGTCTAGATCAAATTCCTGGATTCCATTTCTTTTTGCATTTGACCTTGCAGGTCACTTGCCCTGTCTTGTGCTACTTCGGCAAAATCCATTGTTGGGGAAGCGTAAATAATACCTCGGGAAGAGTTGACCAAAAGACCTATATCCGGAGTAATCCCATACTTGCAAACCTCTTCAAGGCTACCTCCTTGAGCACCAACTCCAGGAACCAGTAAGAAATTTTCGGGTATTATCCTCCTGATATCCGACAGATATTCCGCCTTAGTGGCCCCTACCACATACATCAAGTTTTGGGCACCTTCATATGTTTTGGAAGTATTAAGGACTTCCTTGTAAAGTTCCCTTCCTTCTATTTTTTTTGTCTGAAAATCAAAGGCACCCATATTGGAGGTCAATGCCAATAAAATGGTGTGCTTATCCTTAAAGTTTAGAAAAGGCTCTACGGAATCCTTACCCATATATGGGGCAACGGTTATGGAATCAAAGTTTAAATCCTCAAAAAATGCCTTTGCATAACGTGCGGAAGTATTTCCTATGTCCCCTCTTTTTGCATCGGCAATGGTAAACTGCTCCGGGTATTCCCTATTTAAATATTCAATGGTCCTTTCCAAGGATTTCCAGCCCTTAATTCCGTAGGCTTCATAAAAAGCGATATTGGGCTTATAGGCCACACATAAATGATGTGTTGCATCAATAATGGCCTTGTTGAATTCAAAAATTGGGTCTTCCTCTTGTAGTAGATGAGGAGGGATTTTTTCCAAATCCGTGTCAAGCCCAATACACAAAAAAGACTTTTTCTTACGAATCTGAAATACCAAATCTTGGGTGGTCATAAAAATAAATATGCTTTTCTTGAGGAATAATTAAGAATACCCCCTATAATTAAAATATTTCCGACGCCTCTTTGAGCTTTTCCGTATTTTCGACCAGGCTTAGTTCGTCTATGATCCTTTGAATATCGCCGTCTATGATATTGGACAAATCATAAAGGGTAAGACCTATCCTGTGATCCGTGACCCTTCCTTGCGGATAATTATACGTTCTAATCTTGGCCGATCGGTCCCCACTACTCACTTGGGAATTTCTTTTGGCCGCATCCTCCTCCTGTTTTTTGGCAAGCTCCATATCATACAATCTAGAACGTAAAACCCTAAAGGCCTTATCCTTGTTCTTGTGCTGGGATTTCTGATCTTGACATTGCGCCACCAGGCCCGTAGGGATATGTGTTAATCGAACAGCGGAATACGTGGTGTTCACGGACTGCCCTCCAGGTCCGGAAGAACAGAAAAAGTCTATCCGAACATCCTTAGGGTCTATTTCCACATCAAAATCCTCTGCTTCCGGCAATACCATGACCGTAGCCGCACTGGTATGCACCCTGCCCTGGGTTTCCGTTTGTGGTACTCGCTGAACCCTGTGAACACCAGCCTCAAATTTTAAGGTGCCATAAACGTCCTCGCCGGTAACCTCAAATTGTATTTCCTTGTATCCGCCACTGGTTCCCTCGCTCAGGTCGATTACGTTGGTTTTCCAACCTCTATTTTCGCAATATTTGGTGTACATTCTAAAAAGGTCTCCGGCAAAGATACTGGCCTCATCTCCACCAGTTCCGGCCCTTATTTCCATAACCACATCCTTGGCGTCCTCAGGGTCTTTAGGTATAAGCATGAGTTTTATCTCCTCTTCAAGGGCAGGAAGACTGGATTTGGCCTCTTCCAACTGCATCTTGGCCATCTCCAACATTTCCACATCAGATCCATCCGCTATGATTTCTTCTGCCTCTTGAATATTATTGGTGTACTCCAGATATTGATCTCTTTTGGCCATAAGCTCCTTAAGATCTTTGTATTCCTTGGTAAGTTTCACATACCTATCCTGATCCGAGATAATATCCGGTTGGATGATAAGGTCCGAAACCTCATCAAAACGCTGCTTTACAATATTTAACTTGTCTATCATTATCAACTACACTTGTGCTGCGAAATTACAATAATTTTATGACCAATTTGGTATTGAAAATTGAAGCGGACCGTTTTAATGTGGACTTCCACAGTAGCTAGGAAAAGTCAGCTAAAATTGTGCAATGTAATGTTGGAACATCTTAAATATCAAGGAATCCTGTCCAATATCATTCCGGAACTCTTATACAATGTATTATCGGAATCTACAATTATTACCTCTGTTCCCCCCAACTGATTGACCAAGGCCAATCCGGCATTACGGCCCATTACCATAATTGCCGTTGCCAAGGCATCGCAAAGCTCCGCATTTTTGGAAAATACCGAAACACTTTGAATTCCTTTCCGTATAGGATAACCACTTCTAGGATCAATAATATCCATAAATTTTTCATCGTTGATCATTAGGAATCTTTCTTTATTTCCCGATGTAGCAACCGATGATTCCACAAGGGGCAACCATGAAAACACCCTTGACCTATTGTTAGGGTTGGCAATGCCCAATAGCCATTTTTCGCCACTTGCCTTGGTTCCCCATGTGGTAAGATCCCCATTGGAATTAATGACCCCGGCAACCACTTTTTTGGAGATCAATAAATCCTTCGCCTTATCTACGGCATACCCCTTTCCTATAGCCCCAAAGGATATCTTCATTCCCGGCTTGGTAAGAAAAACCGTCGACTCGGATTCATTTAATTGTATATTTCTATAACCCACTTTGGTAATGGCCTCCCTTACTTGACTATTTGTCGGCATGGATGCCATTTGCCCGTCAAAGCTCCATACCTCATCCAACGAAGCATAGGAAATATCAAAAGCCCCATCCGTAATATCCGAGATTTGTTTACATCTTTCTATCAGTTTGAAAAGCTCCGTACTCACCTTTACCGGTTTGATCCCTGCATTTCTATTTATTAGTGAGGTTTCAGATTCTGAATCCCAAGAAGAAATAAGCTTTTCTATTCTATTGATTTCCCCAATCGCCTCCTGAATATTAATGTAGCCCAAATCCTCATTTACAGATACAACAGTGATTTCAAACGGACTCCCCATTAATGTTACCGATTGCTTCACCGTAACGAATTTCCTTTCCTGAGCCGGAAGCATGCAACACCATAAAATGGACCATATGGCAAGTCTCAACTTCAACGATAGAAATATAAATGGGTGAAATTTCCGCTATGAAAATCTATTTTACTGAAAGTAATGGCACACCTGGTCCTATCTAAAGAACAAGGACCAAAAATACACCTTGCATATGCTGGTATGAGGAATTTTAAAATCAAGCTTTATAGATTTGGGACAAAAAGCAATATTATTCAAAAACACGAAGGATGTTACCGTTGAGTTCTGTTTGATAGACCTTTAAAGGTTTTGTGGCCCTACCATTTCCAGGATTCAAATTACTACCGTCCTGGGAGAATTGCGATCCATGTACATCACAATAAAATATACCTCCGTTCTGATTGACGAATCTTACTTCGTCATATCCTTCATGACTACATACCTGGCTGGCAGCTACAAGCTCCCCCTCCAGATTTCTTGCCACGACTACAAGATTTTTTAGAATGAACCCTCCATTATTAGCCAATTTTGATGCTTCAGCAGAAGCAAGGTCTACCGTAAAGTCTACATTGGTTGGTTCTTCCACGATATTTCCATTTTCCCCATTATCCTTTGAGCAACTGCCCAAACAGGGAAATGTAATGGCGAAAGCCGCCCCGGCTCCTAAACTTTTCAAAAATTGTTTTCTTTCCATAGCCAGATGTTTAGTATAAAAACGTAGGTATCCGGCTAATCGTATACCTTAATACACAAAGGTTCCAAATTCGCTTTTTATGGTCAATTTTTTGGAGAGAGAGGCCTCTACCCTACCAATTATTTGGGCATCCACATTAAAGCTTAGGGAAATATCAATCAGGTCCTTCGCCGTCTCCTCATTGGTATAAATTTCCAATCGATGACCACAATTAAAAACTTGATACATTTCCTTCCAATCCGTTCCGGATTGTTGTTGTATCAATTTGAATAAGGGAGGAACGTCAAAAAGATTGTCCTTGATTATATGTAAATTATCTATAAAGTGAAGAATTTTAGTTTGTGCACCTCCGCTGCAATGGACCATCCCATGAATATCCCGATTGCCATATTTGGACAATATCTGCTTCACTATTGGAGCATAGGTTCTTGTTGGAGACAATACCAATTTACCCGCATCCAAGGGAGAATCCTCCACAGCATCCGTTAATTTGGCGTTTCCGGAATAAACCAAATTTTCAGGAACTTGGTCGTCATAGCTTTCCGGATATTTTTCGGCTAAATATTTTGAAAAAACATCATGTCTGGCAGATGTTAGCCCATTGCTACCCATCCCGCCATTGTATTCCTTTTCATAAGTGGCCTGTCCAAAAGAAGCCAACCCCACGATCACATCTCCCGCTTGAATATTCGCATTATCAATGACATCCTTTCTTTTTAGTCTTGCGGTCACTGTGGAATCTACAATAATGGTCCTAACCAGATCACCCACATCTGCAGTTTCGCCTCCGGTCGATTTTATGGTAATCCCAAAAGTCTCCAATTCCTTGATCAGTTCCTCGGACCCATTGATAATAGCAGAAATAACCTCGCCTGGTATCTTGTTCTTGTTTCTTCCAATGGTAGAGGAAAGCACAATATTGTCCGTTGCACCAACACATATCAAATCATCGATATTCATGATCAGCGCATCCTGTGCTATGCCTTTCCAAACAGATAAATCCCCCGTTTCCTTCCAATACATGTATGCAAGTGAGGACTTGGTGCCGGCTCCATCAGCATGCATAACCAAACAGTACTGATCATCACCCGTCAAGTAATCGGGTACAATTTTACAAAAGGCCTTGGGGAAAAGTCCTTTATCAATGTTTTTGATGGCGTTATGAACGTCTTCCTTGGAAGCGGAAACGCCACGTTGATTATATCTTTCACTTCGGGATGAGGACATCTTAGCTAAATTTGAGGCAAAAATAGGATAATATCAGATATCGCCAATTCCATGTTAATAATACCTTAAAACAAAATTTTTCCTCAAATACAAAAACTAACTTGAGTCCAATACATTTAAAAGAAATAGTCAGTGGTTGTAGATTCATCTAAGTTCTTATTTCTATGGAATAAAAAATGAGGCCATAGAAGATATCTCTCCAAGAACTCAAAAATTGATTGTCTTTACCAATACTCCAATATGTAGATTTTCTACAATTCAATGGGACTAAAGAATCTATAACGATACAACGGAAAATAGAATCCATTCATCCAATAATTCTATTAATAATCAATATTCCGTTTATATTAAAAAACTGTTATTGAAATAAGGTCTATCTTGAATACCTTGGTTAATAGGTTGTTTTTTATCGATTCTTAGGGTTTTGGTACTAGGAGATTTTGGTCAGAAATATAGTTTCGAAATTTGATTTATTTAATAGTGACTTTTTTTAAGAATTCCCCCCTTCTTTATTAAAAAGATTTACGTTTGATATGCGTTACAGGGATTTGAGCCGGAAGTTAGCAATAGAGTATGTGAATATTATATTCTATTGTTTTTCATTATTAACATATTCCCAGGAATTGACGGGGGAGTGGACTGGTTTTGGATCCAATCTTAGCTCAACCGCATGTGGTATTAGTATTTCTACAGATGTTTCTGACGAACAAAACGGTGCTTTCGTCACCTTTGGTACAGACCCAATCGGTTGCAACATGCCTAATACTTTCTCCAATAATGGAGTGGTGGGCCAACAGGCCCTCGCCCCCTTTTTAGGGTATGGCACAACAGGTGGTACTGGAGTACTTACCTTTAATTTTAGTCAGCCTGTTACCAATCCAGTTTTACATATCGATAGATTGGGGGGAGGTGCAGATACCAACGCTACTTCTGCATTGCTAACTATGATTTCTACAGGCATAACCATACAAAGACTTTCAGGAAATGGAACCCATTTTGAAGTGAATGGGAATCAAATTACGAGAACCCCGAACCAGATTTTGACCCCACCGGTTAATCAAGAATGTGATATTGGTTCAGTAGGAGTTTCCGCTGGGTCTATAAGACTTAATGGAACATTCACAAGTGTCGCCTTTCGTTTTGAACAAAATGGTTCAGGTGGTAATGCAGATGCCATAGAAATTATTTGGGAGATTTTTTGTATGCCACCTAGTCTTGATTTCGACGATGATGGTATTCCTGACCCCATAGATCTTGACGATGACAATGATGGTGTTCTAGATACTGTAGAGCAAAACGGTATTCCTACTTTGGATACGGATGGTGACGGCCTTATCGATTCTTTTGACCTTGATAGCGATGGGGATGGCTGCAACGATGTTATCGAAGCAGGTTTCCAGGATGCTGATTCAAATGGAACTTTGGGTACCTCGCCCGACGACGTAGATGCCAATGGACTCATTATCAATGCCGTGGACGGGTATACCACGCCCAACGACCTTGACTCCAACACTATTTTTGATTTTCAAGAATTATCAAACCTAGCCCTACTACAAAATCCATTTGACGAATATATTTGTGAAGGAGGAACCGCCCAGTTTCAAGTAGTGGTGGAGAATTCACAGGGAATTACATGGGAAATTAGTATTGATAGTGGTTTAACATGGATTGATGTACCCAGCACACCCCACTTCAGTGGTCAAAATTCTGATACACTTATAATCACAGATACTGAATTAAATATGAATGGTAATCTCTTTCGGGTTCGTTTAGATAATTTGGCTTCGGCTTGTAATCCACTGGCATATTCCGAAGCTTCAGAATTGAACATTCTCCAAATAGTGTACGCTGGTCAAAATACAGCTTTAAACCTGTGTTCAAATGATGACCCAATCAATCTTTTGGAAGTCTTGGGCACTAGAACTGATTCTGGAGGTTCGTGGAGTCCTTCTTTGAATAATGACAATAATATCTTTGACCCTTCTGTAGACCTAGCCGGCAATTACACTTATACCGTTGGTTCAGGGAATTGCCAAACAAGTGCTACTGTCAACGTTAGAATAACAAATAACCCAGAAATTACCATGGTGAATATAACCAACACCAATGACATTTTTCAAGTTGAGATTTTAGTAACCAATCCTGATGAAAATGAGTATTCACTTGATGGCTCTGTCTTTCAAAGTGAAAATTTGTTCGAAAATTTAGAGGCGGGACAATATACCATATATGTTAAATCCTTGAATGGTTGTGGCACCTCAATCGAAACCTTTGAAATTATTGGTGTTTATGATTACCCGAAATTCTTTACTCCTAATCAAGACGGAATTAACGATACATGGCAAATAGAACAATTACGTTTAGCTAATACAAGAACCTACATCTATGATCGCTATGGTAAACTTATAAAGGTTTTAACAGGAAAAGACGAGTCTTGGGATGGCACCTATCGAAATAGAAGAATGCCGTCAACAGATTATTGGTTCAAGGCATTTTCTGATGACGAAATCATCCTCCAAGGACATTTTACACTTAAAAGATGAGAAGATAATTCATTTGTTCGGGTCAAAAAAGGAGGATTAGGCCTTGCTTTCAAGTAAACAAAACATTTAACTCTTTTAAACATAACGTAAAAGATACTAGACCATACTTACTTTTAAGATAGAATGTTAAATTCAGTAAAACTAACTCAGAAAATAAAAACGAAGTTGGAATAAACCCAATGATGTAATTTTTCTAAGTATATAATCTGACCTAGCACAATAATAGATTCCAAAATGCTTTACAGAATGGAAAAATTATTTTTTAGGAACCGGAAATAATTTTGATTATCATCCGTATTTTGATAAAGAATTGAGGAATCTTGGTTTATAAATCTCTGAAATGAACCATTTTCTGTATATAGACAGATTTTTTTGATAATCATATAAATCTTTCACCCAAGACTCGTTAAATTCCCGTGTTAAAAAGCTTCCAGAAGAAAATGTGTATATTTTTATATATTCTATTTTTCAAGGCTTAAAAATATCATGGCAGAAGCTTTTACTTTTAAAAATAATAGTTAGAGAGACAAAATAAATAATCCCACTCTAGACCAGTGGGATTATCTTAATAAGCTTTTAAATTTGTTAAGTTATTCCCAATTCGGCATAAAGGCATTGGTAAACAAAATTTCATTCTGTGCCTCGCCAGTTATTTCGTCATTGCCAGTTTTTCGGTATATATTCCTTTCCGAAATTCCATCGTTAGAAGTATTTACAAATATTATGGTACCGTCATCAGGAGAATACTTTGAATCAAAATCATTAGTTCCAGGAGCCTTATTTGTAACAATCTCGGAAGCTACATCAGTAGTTAAGTTATATTCAAAAATTCGCGAATCCAATTGTCTATATTCAACATTTTCTATTCCAGAAACATCCCTCGTGTAAAGTACTAGGTTTCCATCAATAGAGAAATCCAATCCTCCTAAGGCTCCCGGTTGATTTTCTATGACAACCTCCTCAACACCTGACACTAAATCTACTACAACGATACGAGCCCCATAGCCGCTGGTCTTATTTGTTTTAATAGCTACTAGTTCATTTGTAGGATTCACAGCAACCTCTGAAATCAATACTGTATCAGGAGCTTGATATACTAACTGGTTACCCGAACCATCACTATTTATGGAATATAACTTGTTGAAATTTGGATAATAAAATTTAGCGCCATTATCATACCAAGTGTATTCCAGTTCGGAGTTATTAAATCCGGCAACGGGAACTGTTTCGGTAACCTGTATTAGTTGCGTACCATCGGTATTCATACTAAAAATATGTGTTTCACCACCAATAGATCTTAAAAAAGCTATTCTATTGACACTATTATTTTTCACGGGCCGGTAACTATTTTTGTCAGCCCCTGTCAATTGAAGCTCATTGACATTGGTAGTTGATTGATCACCGTCTTCAGGTTCTGTGCCGGAAAAAATAACATCATTACCCTGAACGTTACGAACATAGAAAAATCTATTGGAAGCGCCATCTTTGGTAGCAAAACTACTCAACGCACTTTTTGCTGGAACATTGATACCATCATTGGCGGAAACCTGCCAAATAAAATTTTTCCCGATTGGCAAGTTTTCTACTAAAAGTACCGTGTCCCTTAAATCTTTGAAAGTTTGAACTGAATTGGTTTCACCATTTCGTAATTCCAAGGTATAAAGAATCTCATCATCGTCGTTTTTTGAAGAATTCCATTGCAAAGTGACCTCTGTACCTATATTCTCCGCGCCATCCTCCGGAAACATCAAAATTGGGGCTAAAGGTAACACATTCAGTGCATTAACAGAATCTAACTCCATAACAAGATTGCTAGTTTTGCCTGAAATAATATTCGCTCCTTCAAATGCGGTTTGGAAATCTATCAATTCTGCTTGAACCGAATACTCACCAGCCTCTATTTCCTCAAAGATAAAGTTACCGTCAATATCCGTAAACACAGTATTTGAAACTGGTGTGGTGGTTATTTTTACATTTTGCAAAGGAGTATTGTCACCTTTTGCAACAACCTTACCAGTCAACGTTCCAAATGCATTTTCTTCAATTGGATCTTCCGAACATCCTATAAAGAGAAGTACCATTACCGACACAATATATGCTATACTTTTATTTTTCATTATCTTCACTTATCTTAAAATCCATTTTATTTTTACCAAGTCTATATTTTATTCCAGCACCAAATGTGTATATAAAATCATCTCGTTTCCCATTAATCACATCATCAATTTCGTCATCGAATATGAAATTACTTTCCCCGAAAATTCTAAAATCAATTCTATCGGAAACCCTTATGCTCAAACCTGCTCCTAGTTGTGCCTTAGGTGACGAAACTTTTTTAGTCTGTTCCCCATCCGGCGAGTGAATCTCGAAAATATAACCTGCACCCCCATAAACAAAAGGATTAAAGGTATCGTACGGTAAAATGTTTAGTTCTAAATTTAGCTCGGGACTCATATATTCTTCATAAAAAGACTTTCCTCCTGTTAAGTAGGAATAATCAAAATCAAAATTCAGGCTTAACTTTGGAGACAACCATTTTGAGTAACCAATAAAACCTCCAAAACCAAATTCTTGATTTGGCAAATCACCACTCAACGACGGTGCAGTAAGACCTAGTGAGAGCGCATCTTTTTTGTCTGGCTCTACATAATCCCTGTCGTACAAAAGTTGTGATTCTTCATATTCTTTTTGAGCTTTATAAGCGTCCATTAACTGTTTGTTTTTTAGCCCGCCATCTGCTGTAGTCCAAAGCCCTTTAGCCACGCCCTCTATGATGAGTGCCTCAACAGCCGATTCAATAGCATTCTTCATAGCCATTTGAACTGGTTCATTTTTTGTGAACCCCGTTTCCGCCTCCAGTAAGCGTTGGAAAGCGACATATCTAAACAGGCTAGCGTCCAAAGATTGTGATAATATTGTTTTTGATATATACACCGTTTTTAAGATTTCACCATTACTTGTAGACACTGCCCTTAAATAAATAGTAATGCGGTCCTGACGATATTCCGTTGAGGCACCCGCACCAAAATATCGTGCACCAGCCCCGCCAGTGATAATGTTACTATCATAGGAAACGACACCGCCTTCCAGAAGGATGCCGGCGTAAAGCAAAGGAGGAAGGGTTGGTTGATTTGAATTGGCATTTCGGCGATACTCTTCTCGCGTAGAACGGATGATATTTCGTTCGTTCAACAAATTATTCAGATTCTCACGTTCAATCGGGGTGAACCATTTTGAATCTTCTAAAGCTTGTATCAACATGGTGGTAGCACCTTGAGAAACTGCAGTGCTAAATGAACTTCCTGCTTCCAAATTTTTGTATTGCCCCGTTTGATCTTTAAAATTGTAAACTCCGACGATAATCTTTTCATGAGGGTTGGGAAGTTCACGCAATACCTGTGTTTTTGATGTCAATTCACCAATACGTGCGTTTTGCGGCTGATATGGCTGATTGAAATACGCCCCACAACTAGTTAAAATTATGGCAAGCAGAGGCAGTAATTTTATCTTAATACTTTTACACATATTGCATGAATTAATTAGGTATTATGATTTGGGTCTGTTCCCCAGTACTTGTATCCAAAATATTAATAACAAGACCTTCTGGAGTCTCAAATACTTCAAGCGCCAAGTCACCAACGGTAAAAGTGCCTTCTTGTAGCCCGTCACCCAATTGCGAATCAAAAACAGATCTCGAAAGACTTCCCAAAACCTGTCTATTCAGGTCCTTTTGAAATTGCTCTAAATCTGACAGTACTTCACGTTCGCTGGCATTGGGGTCTTCAAATTGATTTTGTGCCTCCGCCGAGCTCAACAACCATTGATAATTAAAAGTGTCCCCACCAAAAGCTGGATTAATTGGTTTATATACCAATTGTTGCCCTATACAATACCCAGAAACAAACAACATTGAAATGAAGATGATTTTTTTCATAATTCTAATATCTGATTATTTGGTTTTTACGGTTTCGTAACTGTTGAAAATACATGTTAACTCGATATAAAGCCTGTTCCGCCATTGTGTTTAAATACTGGCTTCTTGGATTCATTATAAATTGCATGACCACTTCATTATCTACCATTACCTGAATCTGTGTATTGTTGGCAATAGCCAACTTTTCCTCAATTTTTACGATTTTTTCACCGTTAATATTTCGGGACAGATATAAGGAGTAAAATATATCATAAAAATCCCCACCGGCTTTGGTCTTAGTATTTTCGATTACCATTCCTTTTAATATGAAACCGTCTTCTCTAGAGTCTTTAACATCAATATTCTCATTTGTCTCGCCTTCTTCGTTTACCGCATCTTCTTCACCAAACATTCCATTTAACACTTTTCTATCTTTTCCAATAATCTTTTCCTCCTCATCATAAATCAACAACAAAATTATGGTACGGTCTTCATCTTGGACATTAATAGCTGTTGTTGACAAATTATTTTTCATCCCAGGTTCCAACACTATACGACCTTCCTGACTATTCTTGCTTTTATTTGTTTCATCCTGATTCCCTTTTATGACAGAAAGATTATATCGTAGGCTCTTACTTATTTCAGTTTTATTATATGCAGAGCCAATAATTTCCAATACGTTGTTGTCAAGTATTTCTAAGTTGATGGAAGCTTCGACTTCTTTATTATAAAATTGTCCAAAACTTAAGGAAGGTAGACACAAAATCAAAAATAGAATTAAACTAATTTTCTCCATTTTCATACCATAAATTCAACTAATTGAAATTTCTAATGATAATGGTTCTTGCATTCCCGTCCATTGTCAAACGCATTTTTTCACTTAACGAATTATTACCATGTATTGTCAAATTTTGCCCGTACCCATTTTGATCAAAGGTCTGCTTTAAGTTTAATGATGGTGTACTGGAATATTCCGCCAGACGATGACCATCACCATGTTGGTATACATTTTGAATGACACTCATGGCATTAATGTCAACTCGAATAGAGTTTAAGTTACCATGCTGCACCAAGTTTATAGCGCTACTAATGGTTCTGGTATTACTATTAGTATGATTATTTGCACCTATTTGCTCAATAAAAATAGAGCCGTTATTTACAATTGGAGTGCTTATTTGATTAGGATTAATAAGTTTATATCTCACACTGTTCTCAGTACCTAAAAAATTAATTAAATCATCTGATTGCGTATTATCTACTGCATTCTGTGCTAAACCTATTGTTGAAATTAAACAACAAATCAGCACACAACAGCTTCTTAAATTTTGCATTGTTGGATATTAATTATATTCAGTTTAAAATTATCAAATTTGGGTCACCGCACATGAAATTATCGTGCTATTACCTGAAAATGGGGACATAAAAACTTTTATAATAGTTATAAAAAATACAACTAGTTGATAAAATAAAATCTAGATGGGGTTGGTAAAAGAAGCACAGGGGCATTGTTTAAATATCCCTGTGCTTTTTATTATTAAGTAAACTGTTAAAAATGTAGGTCTACTTTTTCAATGCTTTCGCATTAACCATTATGGGAATATGTACGAACCGGAAACCTGAGTGGCAGTTGCAGTATTTCCAAAACCTATTTGATTTACAATATTCTCATTAAATCCGAAGGCACCTGATTGGTGAACATAGTTATAGTTGTCAATTCCATCTTGTAGAACATAGCTATAGTTCTCAACAAACGGACCTACTTGCATTACGTTGTTAGTATTGTACTGACCCACTTGGAATACTTCAGAAGTATTTGTTAATCCATTTATTTGCGTTACACTGCTAGTGTTTCCAGAACCTGGACCATAACCAAAACCTCTTTGGTAGACATAAGAATCATTGATTCCACCATTTTGATTAGTATTGCTATAGTTTCCATTACCAAACTGATTTACATCAGAATTATTAAGAGCTAAAAAACCACCTTGATTTACATCGCTATTATTGTGACTGCCATCTTGTTTAACATCTGAAGTATTGTCGGCGACACCACTTTGTTCAACCCAACTATCGTTCCAATTTCCTGTTTGCTCAACGTTGGACCAGTTAGTTCCACTGCTTTGAATTACATCGCTTTCATTTCCTCTACCATCCTGATACACATATGACATATTCACCCCTAAGCCAAAAAAGGTATTTCCACTTTGCTCAACATAGCTATTGTTACCTCGTCCATATTGGGTAACGTAACTTTCGTGGCTGTCACCAGTCTGCCACACATGGCTTACGTTATTTCGACCGCCCTGTAATACTTCACTGTAAAGAAAAGCACCATCCTGTGTTGTCCAGGCGTCATTACCATCACTGAACGCAGGTGAATATTGTTCTATATAAGATACGTTTCCAATACCACTTTGATCATTTGAGGCATAGTTGCTAGACCCATCTTGATAAATATTGGAATATTGCCATTCACCTGTCTGCATTGCATCTGCTCCGTTGCCATATCCAATTTGGTAAATGTCAGAATCTAGGCCATCTCCTACTTGACTGACATAAGCATCATTACTAGACCCAATTTGATCTACATCAGAAGCAATAATTAAACCGGCTTGGTCAACATTTGCATTGTTGCCACCGAACGTTCCGCCCACCTGATTTACATTGTTGGTTACCTGTGCAAAAGCGACAGTTCCAAATACCAGCGCCGCAGCGCTTAAAACTACTTTTTTCATAAAAATAAATTTAGATTAGTTATTAAACATTAATTAAACTCGTTAGTGGCAACCCCATTTATAAAATGTGATTGTAACACGGGGGAACTTAAAAAATGCCTCTTACCACACCCTCAACATGCTCCATAGTCATATTGTATTCGTTTGTAAACAAAGTAATTGTTCAACAAACAAAACATAGGTGTTACCAGTTCAATTAAGATATGTGGGGTATCTAAAAATTAAATTGCTTATATAAAAATATGGTGGGGGAAGAATCAAAATTAATAGCTAAAATAGCCTTACTACATTAACTAAATTTCGATTATTTAAAGGTGAATAAAAAAAAATTAAAAAAAAAATTGACAATTTAATATGATTAAACAATCTCCTTTAAAAATTCGACCCTACGACTTTGAAATAAAGATTAAAGGTAAAAATCACCGATAAAAGGAAAAAATAAGTAAGAAAATACAAATTATGTTAATCTTTTGTTAATTACAAAAAAAATGCAGTAGTTGTCATTGAACGGTATTTTTATACATTTTATCTAATTCACAAGTTTTATTTTATTTTTATTGAGTCGAGAATTAAAAATATTCTTTCAAACAATTTTTGTACTTATACAACAAAATGTAGTACAAATTGCTATTGTCTTTGCCGCAAAAATTTTGGTTGTAATTTTATTACTTAATAAATAATAGCTCACTATATTTCGTCAACGGCCATAGTTGGTCCTCAATCAATTTTTCCAGCTCATCGGCATGGTCTCTAATCGTATCAAAATAAGGTTTTACATCATTACAATAGGCAGTGGCCATTTTTGCCGTATCCTTAATTTTGTCCGCTTTGTTCTGGACATCCGTAAGTGCATCCGTTGCTTTTTTCAAGGCGGATATATGCTCTCCTATTTCTTCGATCATGGAAAGCTGCGCTTCAGTAAATCCTTTGTGCGCCGCCCCATAAATCTCCTTTAAGCCTGTTACATTGGTTATCAATTTATTTTGATAAGCTATAGCTGAAGGAATCACCGAGTTATAGACCAGATTCTTGTACATATGTCCTTCTATCTGAAGATGCATGACATAGGTCTCCAATTCAACCTCCATTCTTGCTCCTAGCTCAACTTCGCTCAAAACCTTCATGGACTTGAATAGCTCAATGGTATCTTTTGCGGAAAGGATTTTAAGGGCCTCTGGGGTATTTTTGTTATTGCTAAGTTTTCTTTTCTTGGCCTCGATTTCCCAATCCTTACTGTAGCCATCCCCATCAAAACGTATTCTCTTGCAGGTCTTTATGTATTCCCTTAGCACATTGAATATCGCTTCATCCTTTTTAAGTCCCTTTTTGTCCAAAAGTACATCCACTTCCTTTTTAAAGTCCCTTAACTGTTTTGCCACAATGGTGTTCAACACCGTCATAGGTTTAGCACAATTGGTTTTGGAACCTACACCGCGCATTTCAAATTTATTTCCCGTAAAGGCAAAGGGAGAAGTACGATTACGATCGGTATTGTCCAACAGGATTTCCGGAATCTTACCAACAACGTTTAGTTTAAGTTCGGTCTTTTCCTCAGGGGAAAGCTTGCCTTGCGAAACACCCTCTAATTCGTCCAGAACACTGCTCAATTGCTTACCGATAAAAATGGAAAATATGGCGGGAGGCGCCTCATTGGCACCTAACCTATGGTCATTGCTTGCGGATGCTATGGAAGACCTCAACACTTCCTCATAAGTATCCACTGCCTTAATTGTATTCACAAAAAAAGTAAGAAACTGAAGGTTTTTCATAGGAGTACTACCGGGGCTTAACAAGTTAACCCCTGTATCCGTCGCCAAGGACCAATTATTATGTTTCCCGGAACCATTTACCCCTGCAAAAGGTTTTTCATGGAACAGCACCTTTAAATTATGGCGGTCGGCAATTTTATCCATAACGTCCATCAACAAAAGGTTATGGTCAACAGCCAGATTCGCCTCTTCAAAAACGGGAGCCAGTTCAAACTGATTGGGAGCGACTTCGTTATGCCTTGTCTTTACGGGAATGCCCAATTTCGTACATTCCTTTTCCAAATCACTCATAAAACTTAGTACCCTACTTGGTATTACACCAAAATAATGGTCATCCAGTTGTTGTCCTTTTGGGGCCGCTACTCCTAAAAGTGTTCTACCCGTAATGACGATATCCGGTCGAGAATAGGCCAAAGCCTTATCAATTAGAAAATACTCTTGTTCCCAACCCAAGGTGGCATTTACTTTGGTAACATTCTTATCAAAATACTTGGCCACTTGTGTTGCGGCCTCATCAACAGCGCCCAAAGCCCTTAATAATGGCGCCTTATTATCCAGAGCTTCACCAGTATAGGAAACAAAAATTGTGGGTATACATAGCGTAGTCCCATAAACAAATGCCGGAGAAGTAGGGTCCCAAGCAGTATATCCCCTGGCTTCAAAGGTATTTCTTATTCCACCACTTGGAAAACTGGATGCATCTGGTTCCTGCTGCACCAATTGTCCACCTCCAAATTTTTCCAAAGCCCTGCCATCCAAGGTCAAATCAAAGAAAGCATCATGCTTTTCGGCAGTACTCCCCGTTAAAGGTTGAAACCAGTGGGTGTAATGGGTAGCCCCCATAGTAATGGCCCAACCTTTTATGGCCTCTGCAACCTGATCGGCGATTTTACGGTCAATTTTAGATCCCGTTACGATAGCATCCTTTAAGCTTTCGTAGGCATCCTTGGTCAAATACTGAAGCATTTTAGCTTCATTAAAAACATTGACACCAAAAATATCGGAACGTCTTCCCTTTTCCTCCACGGAAATAGGTTCTCTTTTTAGGCTCTGAACAATCGCTTCAAATCTTGGTATGGACATAGTACTTTAAATTATTAATTCAACAAAATTACGGTGTTAAAATAAGTATTTGGCAAAATACCCATTAAAAAATGGGGGTATGATATAATTTATTGAATTCTTATAGATTTACCCCCTAAAAAATACCTAGATAGCATAAAAAAACATATTTTTGGTCGTCTTTTTAATATGTAATATAACTACCAAAATTATGAGTAAGATTAAATTAGAATACCTTTGGTTAGACGGTTACTACCCAACTCAGAACTTAAGGAGTAAAACCAAAGTAGAAGAGCATGAAAATTTTAAGGGTACATTGGAAGAGCTAGGCAATTGGTCTTTTGATGGATCATCTACAAAACAAGCTGAGGGTGGATCTTCCGATTGCTTATTGGTTCCGGTAGCTATTTACCCAGACCCTGCAAGAAAAGACGGATGGTTGGTAATGACCGAAGTTATGAATGCAGATGGTACTCCGCATGAATCTAATGGTAGAGCGACCATTGATGATGAGGATGATGATTTCTGGTTTGGCTTTGAACAAGAATACTTTATTATGGATACGGCAACTCAATTGCCACTAGGATTCCCAATAGGTGGTTATCCTGCCCCACAAGGTATGTACTATTGTTCCGTTGGTGGAAAAAACACTCATGGTAGAGCTTTGGTTGAGGAGCATGCGGATCTATGTATTGCAGCAGGCCTTAACTTTGAAGGTATCAACCAAGAGGTTGCCTGTGGACAATGGGAGTTTCAATTGTTTGCCAAAGGAGCAAAAAAGGCTGGTGATGAAATTTGGGTCGCTAGATACTTATTGCAAAGACTAACAGAATCTTACGGTTATTATATAGAATACCATCCTAAGCCACTAGGAAAAGATATGGACTGGAACGGTTCTGGTATGCACGCAAACTTCTCCAACTCTACACTCAGAACCGCTGGTTCCAAAGATGTTTACGAGAAAATATGCGAGGCTTTTAGACCTGTAGTAAAAGAGCATATTGAGGTTTATGGTGAGTTTAACGATCAACGTTTGACCGGTAAGCACGAAACTGCTTCTATCAACGATTTTAGCTATGGTATATCTGACCGTGGTGCTTCTATCCGTATTCCTTTGATTACTGTTGAAAAAGGATGGAAAGGATGGTTAGAGGACAGAAGACCTGCTTCCAACGGTGATCCTTATAAAATTGCGGCAAGAATTATCAAAACTGTAAAGTCTGCCAAAGTTTAGTATAAGACTATAATTAATTGTTGAAACAAAAAGGCCTTGGAATAATCCAAGGCCTTTTTTAGTTTTCTATTTTTGGTAGCGGGGTGTTCATCCAGTAGTCGTTCTTTGAAGCTCTTTTTGATATGTGTTGAGTTTCACTATCCAAAGGTTTCATTTTTTGCATTAAGCTGTCTATCATAATATCCCCTATAGTGGAAAAAGGCTTGGTTTCCTGAACAAAAAATTCCCTGTATTGATGCAAATATTCCCATTTTCTTTCATCCAACTTATTCCCTAAACTATCCCTAATATTACCATAGGAGTAGGTAAGATCAGATATTTCGGCTCTATCATTTTCGGTAAAAATATATTCCAGAGCATCCGCTGCTTTTGTATATTTATGGTTAGGGCAAACTCTAAACCTTCTCTCGTCCTCATAAAAAAAGAATTCTTTTATAGGCAGTGATTCTCCTTTATATTTAATTTTAAAGTCACTATTTTTTATTTGATCCAGATTAGCCGGCACTTTATTCAAACGAATTTTAAAGGAATTGTCCCGCAAGTCCACAACAAATTTTGAAAAAAACACGGGTGGCCTTTGTATGAGCATTTTATTATAGAACGAAATATAGCCCAAGTACATTTTGTCCTTTTCTCCCTTATAATATTCTGTAATAATTCGATATAAATTTTCACCTTCGATCTTCTTAAAACCGTCTGAAAAACGTTCAAGTGGGTTCATGGCCATATCATGCTCACCGGGTTTTTTTCTTCTAAACAGACTGTAATCCAATTTTAGAATCGAAAAATTACCGGTATCCAGGAATATTCTCCCCTCACTTCTATAATCATTGTCCCGGTAGTAGCATGCTATATCGTATACCTTAGTATCCTTATAGTTCGTGGTTCCCATCAAACGAAAGCGATGATTTTCCAGAAAGTCCAGCGACATGTTATTTATAAAGGAGTATACATCTATTTGATAGTTTCTAATGGCATCATGTACCATTAACGTAATCAACTCGTTACCTCCGGTGTTCTCCATTTTGGCATGGGGAATTATCTTATTAAAACCACCATAATCATAGGGTTGCTTTGCAAAGGAATCCACTTCGAAATCCGTATTATGGCGATAAGAAAATAATTCATATTGATTGTCAAAGTTGTCTTTTTTCGAAAATCCCTGGTCATATAAGTTTACCACCGCCTCGTTCAAATTAGTATAACTCCCGTTTTTGACCTGATAATCCCTGTAGTAACCTACCATGCTATAAGGCATCAATGGGTAGTTCTGTGGTATACGGGCAATGGCCAACCTCATCAATTCCCTTGCATCGAACTTTTTCAAATTGGCACTTACGGTCGCTTCACCGAGTTCCATTGCGGAAGGTTGGAGAACAATTATGTTGGCTTCGGATTCCATTAAATCCCGCATGGGAATATTTTTAGTTCCGTACCCCATGCATGAAATTTCCAAAATCTCACCCATGGACTTATAGCGCATTGGTATTCTAAAGGTACCGTCAATATTGGATATTACGCCCATTGCGGCCCCCTTGACCCTAATGCTGGCAAAGGGTATGGGTTCATTCTGGGTGGCATCCACCAATTGACCGAAAATATAATCTTCCCTTTGACCAAAAATGGTAGCCGATAGAAGGAAAACCAATAGAACTAATACGCGTGCACCCATGGCCTTCAATTTTCACTTAAATTATGCAATAATGGGGTATTCATCCAATAATCATCAAAATCCCTAGGCTTTTCCATAGGTTGATTTGAAAAAAAAGGTTTGTTCTTGTTCATAAATAAATCATTAAGAGGTGCTCTTGAATTGGGCTTTATTCTCTGAACAAAAAATTCCCTGAACTGTAGAAATTCCTTTTTGGACCATTCGTTAAGAGTATTTCCGTTTTCATCTTTTAATTTATCTATTTTCACCTCCAAGAGATTTTCTAATTTTATCCCATTCTTTTGGGCTTTTGATATTTCAAGAAATAAATCTATTATTTTATCGTCAGTTAAATCCGGATATAAAAAAACCTTTTTGTCGAGCCTTACCGCTTTTCTGACTTTAATCGGTTCCTTATTGAACAAAATATCATAGTTAGAAATATCTATAGCTTTTTTTGATTCAGGTCTTTGACTATAATTGATTGCAAATCTTTTGTCTTTGGCATCAACATCGATGAAATCCACTTTAAAAACAGGAGGCAGATTTACTATAAAACTATTATGGAAAGAGATACAATTTAGGTACATCTGGTCCCCAAGTTTGTTATACTGCGTTGTAATATCAAAAATCACTTTTTGTTTATGTCCATGTTTGTTGGTGCTTCGGTTATTGTTTCTCCGTTTCTCGTCATACATTGTATATTCCAACTTATATATGGCAAAATTCACCATGGAAATGTAAAGCGTTCCGTTTGCCCTATAATTTGGGTAGAAAACCCAGAATTTAATAGTATACAAATCTTCATGATCAACGGATGTATCACTACTTCTCAGAAAAAAATGATTCTTGACTAGATCATTTTTTGGTATTCCCAAGAAATCAAATGTTTTAACATTGTAATTCCTGATGGGGTCGTGTATTCTTAGTGCTCTAAATTCATTACCGCCGTTTACGTCCAAATAGGCCTTTTCAATAATCTTTAAATTATTTTTATAATCATATGCCGAACGCGCCATGGAGTCCTGTTCAAAATCCTTATTAAGCACAACATCGAACAATTTTATTTCTGAGTTACTGTCATCTAACTGATCAAAGCCTTTATCAAAAACCTGTAGAATAGCTTCATTTAAATTTATATATCTACCATCATCTATTTGATAGTCCCTGTAATACCCTATGGTAGAAAATGAAGTGGATGGGTAGTTATAGGGAATTAAATCGAAAGCTTTCTGAACAATCTGTTTGGCGGACAACCTTTTTTTTCGCTTATCCTTGGCCGCTACTACTGCCTCATCAAGGTTAATGGAAGAGGGATACAATTTTAAGATATTCAATTCTGATGTATTTAATTCTGAAATGGAAATATCCCTTGTTTGATAGCCCATGGAGGAAATTTCTATGACGTCTCCAAACTCCCTATATTTTAGAGGAATTCTAAAACTACCATCCTCATTGGTAATTATACCCAAGGCCCTTTCCTTTATTCTAATATTTGCAAATACCACAGGTTCGTTGGTTTCAGAATCCAATATGTGTCCAGTAAAATATTCTTTTTGACCGAACAGACAGGACGAAGCGTAGAGCATCAATACGAGTAACAGATTTTCCTTGACCAAACTTTTCGTTACCATGAACATCAACCTTAATTTTCAATATTGGGTAAAGGTGTATTCATCCAGTATTCCTTATAGTCTTTCGGCTTAATCATGGGCTGGTCCTCAAATATGGGTTTTCCCTTGTCCATAAACTCACCATCTAAAGGTGATCTTGAATCCGGTTTTATACGTTGTACAAAAAATTCCCTGTATTGCTGGTACTCTTTTATGTTGGGTTTATTTACCAAGTTTCCAGAGATATCCCGTACATTTTCAATCCCGATCTCAAACATGTCTTCCACTTCATTGACTTTTCTCTTACTAATCAAGGCACTTGTTTCTCCCTTTGCGTTATAAACCGCCTGTTTGAAATCTGAATCCCCATAGATTCTAACCGAATCACCGAATACTTCTATTTTATCAATTCCGTATTTCTTTTTCTGGAACATCATATCATAATTTTTAGGATTTGTAGCGGTAAGGGAATCCACCGCTTTGTTGAAGTATAAAGCGTAGTAACCACCTGGCATGTTGACTAAAGTAGAATCCAAGGCAAATTTAGGTGGTCTTCTAACTTCAAAATTATTATGAAAGGAAATGTAGTTTAAATACATTTTTCCATTGACCTTCCTATACTCGGTCATAATATCAAAGATTACCTTTTGTTTATGCCCGTGTTTGTTTTTTTTGCCTTCCTTGTTCGTCTTCCTGGCATTATACATCGTGTACTCCAATCTATGGATGGAAAAATCTTTCTTGGATATAAATATTTCTCCATGGGCTCTATAATTTGGGTGTATTTCCCAAAATTTAATTCCATAAAGCGCTTCATTATCGCTATATGAATCCTTACTTCTAAGAAAGTTATGATTCTTTAATAAATCATTTTTTAAAATTCCAATGTAGTCGTAGGAGAAAACATTATAATTTCGAATAGCATCGTGTATTCGTAAAATTCGAAACTCATTGCCCCCATAGGCTCCTAGATAAGCTTTCTTTATTATTTTTTTGTAGCTCTCATAATCATAGGCCATACGTGCCATGAAGTCCTGTTCAAAATCGTTGTTCAGTTCAAAATTGAAAACTTGTATCTCAGAGGTTTCATCGTCCAATTGGTCAAAGCCCTGGTCATAAACTTCCATGATACCTTCATTAAGGTTTATGTATTCTCCATCTTTCAACTGATAATCCCTGTAATAGCCTATGGTGGAAAAGGAAGTTGTTGGATAATTATCAGGTATGGCATCAATGGCTTTTTGTACAATTCGCTTTGGGCCCAACCTTCTTCCTCTTTTATCCTTGGCCTTTACAACTGCTTCCTGTAAACCGATAGCCGATGGATTCAATATAATTAGGTTAATTCCTTCTTGAAGGAACTCCGAAATGGGTATTTCCTTAGTCTGATATCCCATGGACGATATCTGAATTATATCCCCATAATCCTTGTATCTAATGGGAATCCTAAAACTTCCGTCCACATTTGTGATTACCCCTAAGGCCCTATCCTTAATCCTGATATTGGCAAATACGACTGGTTCCCCTGTTGCACCATCTTGTATTTTACCGAAAAAAAAGTCGCTGTCCTGCGCATTGACCAGTGCATTACAAAATATAAATAGTAACCAAATATTATTTCTTAGAATCATACCCTAGTTTTTGTTGAATTGGAGAGGTGTATTCATCCAATAGTCTTTGAAGTTATCGGGCTTATTTATTGGTTGATCATTGAAAAGCGGCCTGTTCTTCTTCATTAAAAGATTATCCTTTGGTACGATTGAAGGTTCCAATTGGAGTTCCTGTACAAAGAATTCCCTGAACTGGTTTCTTTTTTCGTATTCAAACTCATTTACAACATTTCCGTTCATATCCTTTATACGATTTACCTCAAATTGTAAATCCCCAACATTAATCTTTTCTTTTTTTATTAATTCAATCATCTCATTTATTATATCCCTATTCCCCTTTATTTCCATATTCGGTTCCAAGGAAACTTCATTATCAGCAATTAGGATTGACCTGAATTTTATTTTTTTTCCTTGAAATCGAATATTATAACGGGATAAAATACCTCCAGAATTGACATCCAAATTATTATTGAACATCAAGACAAATTGTTTTTTATTCGGATTAAAAATTCCCTCCAAAAATTGAAACTTGGGAGGCTTTAATAATTTGAATGAATTGTTCATCGAATGATAACTTAGGTACATTTTATTATTTTCTTCCCGGTATTCCACTTTTGTTTCGAATATGACAGGTTTCACCGATGAATTCCTTGTAGGTTTATCCGCTATAACATAATCAAAACCATGAATCGCAAAATTATCTTTGGCAATGTAAACATGACCTGCAACGTCTAATTGGTTTTGTTTGGCGGTAGTAAATGTGATATGATAAACATATTCCCCTTCCACGATTACATCCTCGTCCTTGGAGAAAATATGATTTCTGGTAAAATCATCATCGAATCTATTAACAAAATCAAATGAGTTTATTTTATAATTCCTTATAGGATCGTGAATTCTTAATATAACATATTCATTACCTCCGTAACTACTCAAAATAGCCTTAGAAATTGTTTTTGTAAATCCTTTGTAATCATAAGGCTTTAAACCGATTGAATCTATTGGAAAATCTTTGTTTTGACGATAGTTATAAATACTAACTTTAGAGGTCTCATAATCAATAGCATTAAGGCCTTGGTCAAATATCTGCAGCAGTGCCTCGTTCAAGTTTGTATAATTGCCATCTTTAAATTGATAATCCCTATAATAACCAATATATGTATATGGATTTTGGGGAAGGTTCAGAGGCAAGTTCTTAATCGCCTTTTGGACAATCTCCCTCGCCGTTAATTTATAATATCTTTCCTTGGTTCTTCTTTTCTTGCTAACTGTCACCTCGTCCAGCTCCAAGATTGACGGTTTCATATTTAATACCTGAATAGTTTCGGTATTGAAAACTACTAGGGGCACCTCCAATGATTCGTATCCCATAGAAGAAATCTCCAGTACATCACCTTCCAGTTTATATTTTAGGGGAATCTGAAATCCACCATCCGTATTTGATATTACCCCTAAGGCTTTATCCTTAATTTTGACCGTAGCGAATACTACCGGTTGTCCGGATTCAATATCCAAGAGTTGACCTCGTACAAATCCGGATTCCTGTCCAAAACAAAATGCCATTCCTAATATTATACAGAAGAATGATAAGTGTTTCCTAAACATAAAACTTGGCAATGGTTGAAATAAGTTACGAAAAAACCTACAATAATCATTCCATGGAAAATGTCAAAAACACATCCTTAACAAATACTTCTAATTACTTAATTTGGGAAGAGGTGTATTCATCCAATAGTCTTTGAAATTATCGGGCTTATTTATTGGTTGATCTTCAAACAATGGCCTATCCTTTTTCATAAACAGGGAATCCTTTTGTTGACCGATACTAGGTTTTATTTCTTGAACAAAGTATTCCCTAAATTGGATATAATCATTAGTTGTCCAAGAATTAAGCAAATTACCGTCGCTATCCCTTATATCTGATATTCTATACCAAAAAACGCTTCCAATGTCCTGTCTTTTTCTGTCCATGACCAAAAGTCTGTTATACATATCGTTCAATTGCTTGGAATTCAATTCAGGATATGCCCATATTGTATATTCATCCATTCTCCTAACTTTCCTAAGATGAATTTTTTTGTTTTTATACCAAAATTGATATTTGGATAAGTCCTCAACACTATTATCTGACTCCAGTTTATTGTTAAAAGTTAGAATAAAGGCATTATCCCGAGCGGATACTATTGTCTCATCAACCTTAAATTTTGGAGCTATTTTTAACTGAAAAGTATTGTTCAAAGAAATATAATTGGGATACATTTTCTCACTATCCCCAATTTTATATTCAATTGACACCTTAAGAAGAGTTTTACCCTTAATCCCTTGTTTTCTCAGTATACTGTCACTATTGGCTTTACTATCATCATATAAAGCATAATCCAATTTATAAATAGCAAAGTTGCTCTTTCCTATATAAAGTTTACCCAGCGCTGAGTAACCGGGATATTTCCTTTTCATTTTAATGGTATACAAATGGTCACCATCTAAATAAGTATCCGTCAAACGCTCAAATGAATGATTCTTAACCAAGTCACCTTCCTCAATATTATTTATAAAGTCGAAACTGTTGATTCGAAAATTTCGGATTGGATCATGTACACGTAAAATGGATAACTCATTTCCATCATAGCCGGGAATAAATGCATTATCAATTACCTTATCCCGTTTCCTATAATTATATGGGTTATCGGAAACAGTATCCCTCCTAAACCCCCCATTCTGTATATAATAATAAATTAGAACTTTAGTGGTAGCCGTATCAATCTCATTGAACCCCCGATCAAAAATCTCCAATATAGCCTCGTTCAGATTAGTGTAGCCAATACTATCCAATTGATAGTCCCGATAATAACCCAATGTGGAGAAATTATGATTAGGATAATTTACTGGAATATTTTCAATAGCCCTACGAACAATTTGCCTGGCGGATGGCTCCCGTTTTCTTTTGGCGCTCACAATGGCCTCTGAAAGATTCAATACTCCTGCTTCCAGATAAATGATATTAACAGATTTGGGAGATAATTTTTGAAGCTCGAATTTTTTTTTAAAATAGCCCATTGAGGAAATCTCAATAGATTTGCCATTTTCCCTAAAGTCCATTGGCAGTCGAAAGCTACCGTCCATATTCGTGACAACGCCCTTGGCCATCCCCAAAATACGAACTGTTGCAAAGACCACGGGCTCTTTGGTTTCTTTATCCAGTATTTTTCCCCTAATGAAATTATTTTCCTGAGCAGAACAAACAAATATTCCTATTATGTAAACAATAACGGATAAATGTTTGGTTATCATGAAGTCATGCTATAGTTACATATACGAAAGATAAATAAATTCCTACAAGAATTATACCATCTCTCCAACCTAGTCGCAATCCCTTCGGAAAAAAGACCAAGGGAAGAATCAAAAAGGAGATTCCCAACATCCAGAATATATCGTTGGTTAAAAGTCTTGAATCAACGACCTCAATAGGCGTAATTAACGAAGTTATTCCCAGTACCGCCAAGAGGTTGAAAATATTGGAACCAATTAAATTTCCTAGGGAAATCGCTTTCTCCTTTTTAAGGACCGCTATTACGGAAGCGGCCAGTTCTGGAATACTTGTTCCAACGGAGACTATGGTAATGGCTATTACCCTTTCGCTCACCCCAAATGTAGTGGCCAAACCTACGGCCCCTCGAATCAATAATTCTGACCCGCCCCAGAGAGCAACACCACCCAAACCTAAAAAAAGGACCGTTTTATACAAAGGCAACATGACCACAGTTTCCTCATCCTCAGAAACCACAGCTTTCTTTTGAAATCGCAATAAATAGACCAAAAACAAAAAGAGAAAAATTACCATGATCAATCCCTCATACCTCTCTATGATCCCATCAAAATAAACGAAGAAGAAAAATAAAAGTGATGCCACCATCATTACCGGCCAATCCGTGGTATAGAAACTTTTATTTACATCAATGGGGCTCAATAAGATGGTTACGGCCAGGACCAAACCCAAATTGGCAATGTTCGATCCCACAACATTGCCCAGGGCCAAATCTGGAAAACCATCCAATGCGGCCTTTACACTTACGATAAGCTCAGGTGCGGAAGTGGCAAAGGACACCACGGTCATCCCGATAACGATTTTGGGAATGTTTAACTTCAAGGAAAGATCCACGGCCGACTTTAACAACCAGTTACCCCCTGCTATTAATAATATTAATCCCAAGAGTACAAAGAGGAAATCTTGCATATGTAAGGTTTACCTACAAATATAAAGGTAGAAGGTTAGTTGCACATGCAGACACCCTTTTAAAATAGATAAACTAAAAATTTCGTTAAATAACTGTAAAAATAGTTTCATAACTATAAAAATAGTTATAGGTTTGAAGTCATAAAATCATCACATGCAAAAATTAACGAATAAGGAAGAAGAGGTCATGAAAATCCTTTGGGGCTTGGAAAAGGCCTTTGTAAAGGAAATCATGGAAGAAATCGAGGGAGAAAAACCGCATTACAACACGCTTTCCACAATTGTGCGAAATTTAGAGGAAAAAGAATATGTAGGCCATGAGGCTTTTGGCAAGACGCATAGGTACTTTCCATTGGTCCTTAAAGAGGATTATAGAAAAAAATTCGTAAACAACGCTATTGCCGACTACTATGATGACTCTTACAAAAATCTGGTATCCCACTTCGCCAAAGAAGAGAAAATATCCGTGGAAGAACTAAAGGAAATCATTCAACTTATAGAAAAGAAGAAATAATGGAAACTATTGCATTGCACCTTGTAAAATCCACCGCTTTAGCCCTATTATTTTTAGGGTCGTACTACGCTTTTCTGAGAAGGGAGACCTTTTTCGTAGGCAACCGTATCTACCTCTTAATTGGAGTTATCGTTTCTATCCTTTTTCCCTTCTTCACCATTACAAAAACGGTGAGTATTGAAATTCAACCTCTTGTTGCTGGTAACATAGGCTCTGTTGAAACTAATCCCACCTACCTAGGGGATTCCTTCAATTGGACCGAACTACTGCTGCCAATGTACATCATGGGTTTGTTATTTTTTACCTCAAAATTGGCGCTACAGTTACATTCAATCAAAAAAGTGAGGAAATCAAGTCAAACCTTTAAGGAAGATGATATCACACACGTTCAATCAGACACGGATTTGGCACCTTTCTCATTTTTTAAAAGCATATACTATTGTCCCAATCAATTTAAGGAGGAAGAACTGCATCCTATCCTAACCCATGAGAAGGTCCATGTACGACAGCATCATACTTTAGATGTTATGTTCATGGAGCTTATGTGTATTATTTTTTGGTTTAATCCCATAGTCTTCCTTTATAAGATGTTGATCAAACAAAATCTGGAATTTCTGGCGGATGCCCAAACCATGAAACTTCTGGAGAACAAAAAACTTTACCAATATCTAATGCTACAACAGGCAGTAGGCCATCATCAATTTGCAATTACAAATCCATTTTTTAATTCATTAATCAAAAAACGAATAGTCATGATCAATCAAAACCCCTCTCACAAACTTAAAGCTCTTAAGAGCTTAGTCATTTTACCTCTTCTAGGTCTTTTCTTGGTCAGTTTCAATGTAAGGACAGAGTATGTTTACAAAGAAACTACCAACAAAGTATCCTCGGACAACATTATTGAACTAGTCATTGACAAAAACACGTCAGATGAACAGCTCATGAAAATAAAAGCCGATTTAAAAAAGGATAATATCGACCTTTCCTATACCACAGTTAGAAACGATAAGGGGGAGATTTCATCTCTTTCGCTACACGTATCGGGCAGCACAAAAAAAGGAGCGGAATTTAGTAGTAGCCATAATTCACAATCTGACAATGACACCATAAGCCCTACCTATATTTTTATTGATACGGACAACAACAGTATTTCCATAGGCAATGGAAAGAACAGCGTTCTTCATCAAAAGGACCATTCCAGTATATGGATACATAAAATGGATGGCGATGATGAAAATAAAGAAATCGTGGTAAAGAAAATAAACGGTAAAAAACAGGTCATTATTAATGGCAAAGAAGCCACGGAGGAAGAGCTAAAAGAGATGGATATCGACGTTGAGGAAAATACCCATATAATTATAGATAGTGATGATAGCCATAGCTCAGGAAAAAAAATCATAATCCGTGAAACGGCTCCTGATTCCAAAAAACACTTTATTATCAAGTCCGATACCGATGAGGATCATGATATGGAACTGATTGAAATGGAATCTGGAGGATTTTTCTTTTTGGACCTGGAAGATGACAAGAAACCCTTGTTCTTCATCAATGGAAAGAAAAGTACCATGGACGATGTAAAAAAACTGGATAAGAGCACCATTAAATCCATGGAGGTCAAAAAAGGAGATGGAGCCATAAAAAAATATGGAAAGGAAGCGAAGGATGGCGTTATTGAAATATCCACCAACTAGAGAGTAAAGTACTCAAAAGCCAACTTAATTAGAACCGATCTTTACACTTGGGGCAAACTAAGTGAGGATCGGTTTTTTATGCCCAAATAAATGAAATCGGCGAAAAGCGATTAAATTTTAATGAAATCCCCCTACACTTTTTAAAATTCTCGATTTTTCCCCCTACAGAAATTAGGGTGTGAAACCTTTAAGAGTGTTTTAACTTATAATATGATATCCATACTTAGGTTAAGTAAAAAATATTATAACATATATCATTTTTTAACTTACATATGTGTATTCAATTGTATCGATTTAACTAAAAACTCTTGGAAGAAGATATATTTCCAATATATATTCCCTCAACAATCCATTAAAAACAACAATTGTATAACCTAAATTTTTAAAAAATGATTACCGTACTAAAACTTATATTATACCTCATCATAAGCATTGTAATGTACAATCTATGAGTAAATTTTAGAAACTAAGTGAAAACCGGGCCCGGTTTCAATATAACCTAAAATAAAACACACCATACATTCTGAAACATTTTAAAAGTGGAAAGCACAAACAATTACTACTGGTTAGAATGCAGCCATTTTTCGTATGTTTGTTAAAATCGAAGTTTTGAAGAAAAGTTTCTTTAAATTTCTGGCAAAGTTGAATAAGGCTGTACTTCCCTCCTATTCAGGGAAACAACTGGATTTATCCAAGGCGAGTAAATTCCAAATGGCTATAATCGGATGGAGATACTATGTTACTACCCGCGCTTTGGATTAGTAGGTAATCAAGGATTTTACCTCAAAAGGTTTAATTTTTTCCCTTCCGTTTAGAAAAGAGAGTTCTATCAAAAAATTACATTGCACGATGATACCTCCCAATTTTTCGACCAATTTGGTGGTTGCCAAGGCAGTTCCGCCTGTCGCCAAAACATCATCGTGTATTAAAATCCGATCTCCTTTGGCAATACCGTCCACGTGAATCTCCAAAGTATCTGTACCATACTCCAAATTATATGATTCGCTCAAGGTTTTATAAGGTAATTTTCCAGGTTTCCTAACAGGTACGAATCCAGCTTCTAATCTGTCCGCCAGCATAGGTCCAAAAATAAATCCCCTACTTTCCATACCGACGACTTTATCTATACTCCCCTTTGTTAAGTTTTCAATGAGATTATCGGCAGCACTATTTAAAGCCGCATAATCCTGTAACAAGGGAGTTATATCTTTAAACAAGATTCCCGGTTTTGGGAAATCTGGCACATCTCTTATATAGCTTTTAAAATCCATGGATTATAAAGGGTCTTAATTTTGTGGTAAATGTAAAAAGAAATATATTTGCACCCCGCTTTAGGGAAAATTGAAATATTGGCCTCGTGGCGCAACTGAATAGCGCATCTGATTACGGCTCAGAAGGTTACAGGTTTGAATCCTGTCGAGGTCACTTAAAGCAGAAAATCCATCACGAATGTGATGGATTTTTGTTTTACTGAGAATTGAAAACTCTGTTTTTAAAATTCATAGTGAAACAAAAAGAAATTGCGTAGCAATTGGATTTTCTATTTTCAGGAGGGGATTCAAAGGAACACCGAAGGTAATCCTGTCGAGGTCACATAAGAATGAAAAGCTTGCCTATGGCGGGCTTTTTTATTTGAACAAGCTTTGAACATGTTCAATAAGCGAAGTGAAAATAGAAAAGATACTAAACAAAAGGTTTGGAGCTTTTCATTTAGACTACGAAGCTTTTTTGGGAGGTGCGAAGCGAATCCTATTGAGGTCACCGGCCTAAAATCCTTTATAAATTCTTTTCTACTAAATTAAAAATAAACCCCAAGCTACGCCGCTTGGGGTTTATTTTAATATAGTTTAAAGCTATCTGGTGTCTGTATTCTTCAAGCGAAGAACACCTTCATGATTGCCATGATATAAGCAGTATCAAATAACCTATTGCTTGATAAACTGGGCGTCGATAACCATTTTTACCTGATCGGATACTACCACATTTCCTGCTTCCGTTACAGCACTCCAAGTTAGGTTGAAATCCTTTCTGTTGATACTTCCCCTAATTTCAAAACCAGCTTTGGTCTGACCATAAGGATCTACGGCAATACCATTAAAATCAACGTCCAGTGCAACTTCCTTTGTTACATCACGTATGGTCAAATCACCTATAATTTTATCCTTGGTGAACGACTTGGAGGTAAAGTTCATTTTAGGATATTCGTCCGCTTTAAAGAAATCATCGGACATTAGGTGCCCATCCCTATCCTTGTTTTTAGTATTGATTGAATCAATGCTGATTTCCACTGATAAAGAAGCGTCGTTAAATTCGTCGTCCTCGGTATCAATGGTCGCATCAAATTTTTCAAAATGCCCAGTGACCGTAGAGATCATCATGTGTTTTACCTTAAAACTAACTTCAGAGTGTGTGGGATCGATAACCCATTTATTTGCTTTTTCCATTTGAATTAAAATTTCTTAAAAATTAAACTCATCTTATTTAATGTCTATACAACATTTGTATATACAAATATATAACATGAATGCTTAATGTTTTACTTTATGAAACACAACTTTTTGTTAAAGTCGATACTAGGTAATCCCGAATTGCAATTGCATTACCCAACTAGCCTTAGACAAATCTTTGGTTTCACTCCGGAAATACAAACATTCCAAGAAGCTTAAAATAAGCTATTACCAAATCTTTTGGTCAACCAGGTTTAGCGTAGAATTTGAAGATTCGAATCTCTAAAAAAGTAATTTCGTATCTGTTTCTATTATTTTATAAAGGTTCCTAAATGGATAGTTTACCCTTAAATAATTTGGGAATTGTTTACTTCTAACCCATAAGGGAAGCACATTATAAGGGATGTCTGATAATGTCAAAGGTGAATTAACCCAATCGCTATTGCCATTGAATAACACTTTTCACCTAGGCCTTATAGAAAGTTATATCAGAAATATTCCTTCTTTGGTTAATACGTCAGGGTATTATATCCCAATGCCTGCAATTGAAGCATCCGTACCGAGGCAGTTGGAGTAATGTCCAAACCATCAAAAAGCGATTCTGCTTCCACGCCCAGTTTTTCCATAGCTACACTACAAACACTGACTTTTACCTTTCCCTTATATTTTTCAAAAAAGGTTTCCAGCTCAGAATCCTTTATCAGTTCTTTTACGACAAGACCCTTGACCACAATCTCATACTCCTCTATTTGTAATCCGTTTTCAATCAAAAGGTCATACATGCTCAGCACTCCTTTGAAATGCCTTTCCGTTGTAAGGACAAAAGCATATTTGGGAGTTTTTTGTAAGTCTTCAATAGTTCCTTTATCCAGTTGTTTCTGACCATATGCACCTGGATTGGAAAAGAAAAGTGCTACAGCAAATAAAAGAAGAGACAATATACGTTTCATAATCTGTGGATTTGATTTCAATCTTGTTTCCTAAAAGTACTAAGAATAAAAGATTAAACTCATGATTATTCTCATATTCAAAACCTTTCCGCCAAAATAAAAAAGCCAGGGGTTTTTGACCGACCTGGCTTCTAATTACTTTTTCTGGATTTCGACTAGTCCAAAAGTTATAACTTACTTTCCATTGAAAAATATCATAACACCGACAACTACTGCTAAAACCAATATGGAGATAACAATGTCCTTCCAATTGTAACTATTTTTATTTTTACTTTTTTCTTCTTCGCTAATGGTTCCAAAGGTTAAGTTGGCCACTTTCTCTGCAGATGGTGCCGGAGCAAAAAGACTAGTCACCACCGCAAAAACCACACATACCAAAAAGAACCAAGCACCAAAGGTCAAAAAGTTCATGCTGCCCATTTTATAAAGAAATCCATCCGGATCCAAATCACCTTTTATCAATTCCAAAACGATTCGGATAGCAGCAACTATGATACCCATAATCAATGTGGCAAAAGCTCCCAATCCATTGATGCGCTTGTGGAAAATACCCAAAAGGAACACGGCAGTAATCGGAGGGGCGATATAAGATTGTACGCTCTGTAAATATTCATAAAGTACCCCGGAAATATTCGCCATAATAGGTATCCAAATAATACCTATAAAAACCACTACTACAGTGGCCAACTGACCTGTACGCACCAATTTCTTTTCTGGGGTATTTGGTCTTAATTTTTTATAAATATCTACAGTAAATAATGTGGATACCGAGTTAAATACAGAGGCCAATGAACTCATCAAGGCAGCCAATAGACCGGCAGCTACAAGACCTCGCAAACCAGAAGGCAACACATTACTCATCAAAACGGGGAATGCTTCATCCGGGGAGTCCCAATGTAATTCACCCTTCATTTTTAAAGCCAAGGCGATGACCCCTGGAATTAGGAACAGGAATACAGGCATCAGTTTCATAACGGCCCCAAAAATGGTTCCCCTTCTACCTTCTTTTATATTTTTTGCAGTCAATGCCCTTTGCACGATGTACTGGTCGGTACACCAATACCAAATTCCCACGATGGTACTTGAAATCACCAAGGAAGGCCAAGGAAAATCCGGGTCACTAGGTGGTCTCCACATATTCAAATATTCCGGCTTTACGGTTTCTACCAGACTGCCCCATCCACCTACTTTTTCAAGACCTAAATAGGTAAGAACCGCAGCTCCCAATACCAAAAGAACGGCCTGTAAGGTTTCCGTATAAACTACGGCTCGCATTCCACCCAAAACGGTGTAAATACCGGTTAATATTACCGTGGCTATAGCTCCTGTCCAAAAATCGATGCCCAATAGCGCAGAAACGACGACCCCACCGGCATAAATAGTAACGGATATTTTCGTCAGTACATACGCCACAATGGAAAAGATGGACAATACCCAGCGAGATCGGGCGTCAAACCGTTTTTCCAAAAACTCAGGCATGGTGAACACACCACTACGGGCATAAAAAGGTAAAAATACCCACCCCAAAATCAATACGATCCAGGCGTGGATTTCATATATCAACATAGGGAGCTTATCGCTGGCCCCAGCTCCTGCAAGACCCACCACATGTTCTGAACCAATGTTGGACGCAAAAATGGAAGCACCCACTACGAACCAACCTACATTACGGCCGGCCAAAAAATAGTCTTCCGTGTTGTCCTCCTTTTTTCTGATGACCCACACGGCGATTCCGAGTA
>JAUIGC010000071.1 GCA_030429835.1 Bacteroidia bacterium | reverse complement strand
CTGCCGTCATCAACTGCAGATAATCTATCATGATCATTTTAATGCCATGCTGCGAGGCCAGTCGTCTGGCCTTGGCACGCAAATCAAATATGGACAGTGATGGGGTATCATCAATGAACAAAGGAGCTTTTTCCAAGGTTTTGACCTTTACATTCAATTGTTCCCATTCATGTTTTTCCAGTTTACCTGTTCTCAATTTTTCAGATGATAATCCTGTTTCCGAAGAAATTAATCGCGTTATCAACTGTACAGAGGACATTTCCAAGGAGAAAAATGCTACGGGAGTGTTGGAATTTACCGCCATGTTTCTCGCCATGGACAAAGTCAACGCCGTTTTACCCATACCTGGACGGGCCGCTACGATTATTAAATCACTTGGCTGCCAACCAGAGGTCAACTTATCCAACTTATCAAATCCGGACGGGATACCACTTAAACCCTCCCTATTGGCAATTTCCTCTATTTTCTTCTTGGCCTGTATAACCAAATTCTGCGCGGTTTCGGCAGACCTTTTTAAATTTCCCTGGGTTACATCATACAATTTGGCCTCCGCATTGTCTAACAAGTCAAAGACATCCGTACTTTCGTCATAAGCATCTTCGATTATCTCGTTTGAAATTTTAATTAGGCTACGCTGAATGTATTTCTGAAGAATGATTCGGGCATGAAACTCGATGTGTGCCGAAGATGCCACTTTTTGGGTCAATTTTATCAAGTAAAAATCGCCCCCAATGGCCTCCAATTTTCCAGCCTTCTTCAATTGTGAGGAAACGGTTAATAAATCCACGGGTTGGGATTCCTCAAAGAGGATAAAAATGGCCTCGTAAATAAACCTATGGGCATCCTTGTAAAAAACATCTGGGTGAAGGATATCAATGACCTCATCGACGCCCTTTTTGTCAATCATCATTGCACCCAACACAACCTCCTCTAAATCAACAGCTTGTGGTGGTATCTTACCTCTTTCTAGACTAATAATGGTAGATTTATCAATCTTGCGACCGACAAAAGGTTTTGTGTTCTCCATGATGCGAAAATATGCAATTAACCTTTAGTTAACTTTAAAAATTCCTGTTTCGATGTTCACAGGTAACTAACAATCGACTGTTCATAACATACGATTTTTTGTTGATAACATAAAAAAACCGAAGATCAAAATCTTCGGTTTGTCCGTACGTTACTAAAATGGTAGTTTATCCATTGAAAACACCCATATTGGCATACTTTTCCATTCGTTGTTCCACCAATTCTTTTGGTGATAACTTTTGCAATTCTCCATAATGGGAAGCAATCTTGTTTTTTAATATTTCGAAGGTCTTTTCCCTATTGGCATGGGCCCCTCCGGCCGGTTCCCGCACTATTTCGTCAATCAACTTTAATTTTTTCATGTCGGTAGCAGTAAGTTTTAGCGCTTCCGCCGCACGTTCTTTGTATTCCCAACTTCTCCATAGTATCGAAGAACATGATTCTGGAGAAATTACAGAGTACCAAGTATTTTCCAACATCAAAACCTTGTCCCCAACTCCTATTCCCAAGGCTCCCCCGGAAGCACCTTCACCGATAATAGCAACTATAATAGGCACTTTCAGGCGTGTCATCTCCAATATATTTCGTGCTATCGCTTCACCTTGTCCTCTTTCTTCGGCTTCAATGCCTGGATAGGCACCGGGAGTATCTATTAGGGTTACCACAGGAATTCCAAATTTTTCTGCGGATTTCATCAATCGTAGTGCTTTTCTGTAGCCTTCTGGGTTAGCCATACCAAAATTGCGGTACTGCCTGGTTTTTGTGTTGTATCCCTTTTGTTGGCCAATGAACATAAAACTTTGATCACCTATCTTCCCAAGCCCACCAATCATGGCCTTATCATCCTTTACATTCCTATCCCCATGCAGTTCTAGGAAGGTATCGCCACAAATAGCCCTTATATAATCTAAAGTATACGGTCTGCTAGGATGCCTGGAGAGTTGAACTCGTTGCCATGGTGTCAAGTTTTTATAGATTTCCTTTCTCGTTTCCTCTAATTTCTTCTCAATCTGCTTACAGGTTTCGGATACATCTACGTCACTTTCCTCACCAATAATCATACACTTGTCCAATTGCTCTTCCAGTTCTTTAATTGGAAGTTCAAAATCCAAATACTCCATAGTTTTTAATACGATTTCGTTAGTTGTGTAGGCAAAGATAAAACTTTAATAGGTATTCCTTACCTACTACCTTATTTTATGCTAGCTCTGTATTTTAACACGCCGTTCAATATTACGGTCATCAATATTATCGTAGCTCCCACATAGAAAAGAGGATTCATTTTTTCCTCTGAACCAAAAATTAGCCAAGCCAATACTATCCCATATACAGGTTCCAAGTTGGTTGTTAACATTACTGTATACGGAGTTAGAATACGCATTACCTTGATGGAAGCAATGAAAGCATAAGCAGTGCATACCAGTGAAAGTATTATCAAAAATAAGAGGTCCTTTATACTGAGATGAAAAAAACCTTCAGTGAAATTTTGTCTTAGGGCCAGCACCACGGTTAAAAATAGAACTCCAACCCCCAACTCATAAAAGGAAATTACAGATGGCTTATGGTATTTGACCAATTTCCCATTCACCAATGAAAAGATAGAGGCCAAAAATGCCGAAATTAATGCTATCATCATTCCTTGGGAATGGGAAGACTCAACCTTAAAAATGAGTGCCAACCCCAATATCACCAAAATTCCAAAGATTATTTCATACCCAATTACTTTACGCTTAAATATAAAAGGCTCCAATAATGCAGTAAAAAAGGCACCTGTAGACATCATGGCCAACGCCACGGATACGGTGGATATTTTTATGGCATAAAAAAATGTTACCCAGTGGCTGGCAACGACGACACCTCCAAAAACAAGCCAAAGAAATGTTTTCTTATCCACCATCAATCGAAACTGGGCTAAAATCAAATAGACAAAAATAAAACCCGTTGCCAATAGCATGCGATACCAAACCAATGGCAAGGAATCCATAGATATCAATTTTCCCAGGATAGCCGTAAATCCCCAGATAAAAACTATAAAGTGCAGATGAATTAAATTAAGAATTCTATCTTTTGGCATTCTGTAGAAGGTAAAAAGCTAAAACACCAAAAAGTACATTGGGTATGATGACCGCAAGTAGTGGGGAAAAACCTGACTGCTCTGCCAAAGTGCCAAAAACCTTATCGAAAAAGATAAATACAAAGGCTACCAAAATACCAAAAGCAAGATTAACCCCCATTCCACCTCTTCGCTTTACCGAAGAAACAGCAACGGCAATTATGGTAAGTATAAAAGCAGTCAAAGGCAGTGCCCATCGTTTATACTTTACCAAAATATAAGTATTTATGTTAGAGGCCCCTTTTCTTTTTTGATCGGCTATGAATTGGTCCAATTCAAATAGATTTTTGGTTTCCGCAACATAGGAAACAGGTGTAAGGTCATCTATTTTAAAGTTAAAAATGGTATCCAATCTCCGCTTGCTTTCCAAAATTGCGGAATCGCCCACCATTTTACGTTTTACATAAGAGGTCAATCTATAATTACTATCTTTTTCCACCCAACGGATATTGAATGCAGATATCTTGAATTCTAGCTTATTATCACTATTAAAACGTTCATATGTGAAATTATGCCCTAACTGCCTTGCAGGATCAAAACTGCTTACATAGATAAAATCCGTTTCATTAAGTTGATTAAAAATATTGTTGGTTACTCTATCCTGTTTTCCCTTTTTTAGGTATTTAAACTTAAACTCGTTAAAGCCAATGCTTGCCTGTGGAACAATAAACATGGTCATAAAGAACATGATAATGGCGATAATGGTAGCTCCAATTATGTATGGCCTTAAAAACCTCCCATAGGATACCCCAGAACTCAAAATAGCAACGATTTCCGTGTTATTGGCCAATTTGGACGTGAAAAAAATTACGGAGAGGAAAAGAAATATAGGAAAGAGCAAACTCCCAATATAGATGGTAAAGTTCAAGTAGTAGAACAATATTTCATTTAGTGGCGCCTCGTTATCTATCATCTTCCCGATTTGTTCAGCAAGATTGACCATAATCCCAATTGGGATAAAAAGCAAGAGCATCATGGCAAAGGTGACCAAATAACGCTTTAATATATATTTGTCTATTATCGAGAGCACTACAGTCTTTTATCCATTTGTTGTACCATTGTATTCTTCCAAGCATAAAAATCCCCTTCAAGGATATGCTTCCTTGCTTCGCGCACCAACCAAAGATAGAACCCTAAATTGTGTATCGTGGCTATCTGCTTGCCCAAATATTCCTTGGCCACGAACAAATGCCTTAAATAGGCCTTGGAATATTCCTTGTCCACAAAAGTAGTTCCCATCTCGTCTATACACGAAAAATCATCTTCCCATTTTTTATTTTTAATGTTGATGGTCCCATGTGCCGTAAAGAGCATCCCATTTCTCGCATTACGGGTGGGCATCACACAATCGAACATGTCTATCCCCAAGGCAATATTTTCAAGAATATTGATGGGGGTTCCCACGCCCATAAGATACCTAGGTTTGTCCTCTGGAAGAATTTCACATACAACCTCTGTCATTCCGTACATTTCCTCTGCAGGTTCACCTACGGATAGACCTCCAATGGCATTACCCTCGGCTCCTGCATTGGCTATATATTCTGCAGATTGTTTTCTCAAATCCTTGTAAGTGGAACCCTGAACGATTGGAAAAAAGCTTTGGGAGTAATCATAGGTAAAAGGTGTTTTCTCCAAATGATTTATGCATCGGTCCAACCACCTATGGGTCATATGCATAGAACGCTTTGCATAATTGTAGTCACAGGGATAAGGTGTACATTCATCAAAGGCCATGATAATATCGGCCCCTATAACCCTTTGGATTTCCATTACATTTTCTGGTGTAAACATATGCATGGACCCGTCAATGTGCGATTTAAACTTTACGCCTTCCTCCTTTATTTTTCTATTCCCGGATAGTGAGTACACCTGATATCCACCACTATCGGTCAAGATATTTCGGTTCCAACTCATAAACTTATGAAGTCCTCCTGCTTTTTGAAGTATTTCGGTTTTGGGCCTCAAAAACAAATGGTAGGTATTCCCTAAAATAATATCTGGGTCTATCTCCTCCCTAAGTTCCTTTTGATGAACTCCCTTTACGGATGCCACAGTTCCCACAGGCATGAATATTGGAGTTTCAATACTTCCATGATCTGTTACGATTGTACCTGCTCTAGCTTTACTGAGCGAATCCGTTTTATGTAATGTAAATTTCAATAGTCCTGAATAAAGTTGCAAAGATAATGAACTCCTTCACTCTAAAACTTAATAAAAACCAAAGAAGATTTTATGTTTTAAGTTAATCTTACACTGTGAAACGACTAAATAAAAGCTAAAGCCAAACTTACTTTTGTAACAATAAAGAACAGTGCCTTCCGTTCTGATTGTATAACGAGAAAGGAAACGATTGGTATTGTTCTTGATATTAATGTTTCAATTAAAATTAAACTATTATGAAAAAAACACTTTTTCTTACTGTATTATTATTGACGGGTTTAACCGCAATGGCCCAAAGTGGCTCCGGATTTGGAATCAAAGGAGGATTAAACTATGCAGGAAACGGAAACTATTTTGATTCTACCCGAGATGCTTTCGAGAATCCTAATAAAAACTTGGGTTATCATTTAGGTGTCTATGGAAAACTAGGAGGCAAAATATATTTTAGACCAGAATTGGTCTACACTAGTATAAAGTCAGGTTATGATGATGGAGACTTTAAAATGAAAAAGTTGGATGCTCCTATTTTATTGGGAGTGAACGTTATTGGCCCACTCAACGTTTTTGCCGGACCTGCATTCCAATACATATTGGATACGGATTTTGAAGGCGTTACCCTTGGTGATGTTGAAAACGATTTTACCGTAGGGCTTAATATTGGAGCTGGTGTTAATTTAGGCAAGCTGGGAATCGACTTGCGCTATGAAAGAGGTTTCAGCGAAAATGAGGTAAATTTTATTGATACATCCGGTGGAATCCCTATAAATGATAGAATCGACACTAGGCCTGATCAGCTTATTTTAAGTTTGTCCTTAAAGATATAGTTTTGAGGTTTAATTCCTAAAAAACAAAAGGCTGCCAAACTTGGGAGCCTTTTGTTTTATTGATGCTTTTTAAGTTAAGAATCCTTATCTAAATGATCGGGAATTCCATCACCATCCGAGTCTCTAACACTTTCAAATTTTCCTTCACTATCTAAATTTATTTCCTCTATGGTTGGTACACCATCACCATCATCATCTGTATCATTATGATTTGGTAAGGGATCACCATCCGTATTGTCGTTATTCAAATTACCATCTTCATTCAAATCTTCTAAAATGCTCGGAATACCATCTCCATCAAAATCCGTATTCTTTTCATAAGAAATGGCATCAAGTTTAAAAATTAATGGAGAGTATGCAGGGATAGAACCGGCAGGCGAATTAAAATATGCCAATCCTGAGGGCATAAACGCCACACCCACCCCATAATTTTCAAAAGAGACCGTGCCGTCGCCATTATCAGTGAAAGAATTACCAGTTTTCAATTTTAACATTGCCTGGGCAAAACCAACCCTTAAACCGGGGTTAGAAAGATAAAATTTTAAAGGTTGATTTGAAGATCCATCAAAAAGTGTTCCGTTCAGCAACAAACCTTCGTACCTCAAAATACTATTGTCCCCAATTGTTGGAAGGTCCCCACTACCCTGCCTGGCAATTAGATAGTATAATTTGTGGTCTGCGACTTCCCCATCATCAATTCCAAATGAGGAAGATGCCACAGAAATGGTTTCCACCCCGAATTCTATCCCAAGTAATTCGCCACTGTCCAAAATGGACATTTTCCTAGCATTTTCTCCGGCTATTGTATCAAATTTAATTTTGTAATCAAACTTTTCTTGAGGATTCAGAAAATCTTCATAATTAAAAAAATGGGTACTTAGAAATTCAAGAATCTCTGCATCATCCTCAGCAGCTACCTCCACAATCGATCTGGGTGGAACTACCTCTATAGACGGCCCATCATCCTTTTTACAGGACCAAAAGCCAATAAAAGTAATTGCGAATACAATACTGTTTTTCAATTTCATCAACAAGATTTTAGGCGCGCAAGATACAATTTTCCCCTATTTTTGCAGGATACCTTAACAAAGATTTTCATTTGTCATGCGCATAGACAAGTACCTTTGGAGTACACGATATTTTAAAACAAGGAACATTGCTACCAACGCATGTAAAAAAGGCCATGTTAAAATAAATGACCAAACGGCCAAACCTGGAAGAGAAGTTTTTCCTATGGATAAAATCATCGTGCGCAAAAACCAAATCGATTATCAACTTACCGTTTTGGACCTTCCAGATAGTCGGGTCGGTGCCAAGCTGGTGGACATCTACAGGAAGGACACCACTCCCAAAGAGGCCTTTGAACATCAAGAGCTATTGCAATATTCCAAGGAGTATTATCGAAAAAAGGGTATGGGAAGACCTACTAAAAAGGATAGAAGGGAAATTGATGATTATTTGGATTCATCAGAAGAAAATGAAAATGATTAAGAGTTAGGTAAATTATGAATTACAACAGTAACATTAAACAGCAAACAACGAATTAGCCCTATCTTTATAATACGTTATTTTAAATACCATGCAACAACAAATTTTGACCCACCAACAGATTCAGCATAAAATTGAGCGAATAGCCTACCAAATCTATGAGGCCAATGTCTTGGAAAATGAAATTATAGTTGCGGGCATAGATGGCGGGGGATTACTTTTTGCAAAAAAAATAATTACGGTTCTCAAAAAAATTACCGAAGCAGAAATCGTTCTTTGCAAAGTGATGATGGATAAAAAAGACCCATTGAAAAGTGGCGTAAGTACCTCCCTACCCGAAAGCGAATATGAAAATAAGTCCTTGGTTTTGGTAGATGATGTATTAAATTCCGGTACTACCTTAATCTATGGTGTATACCACTTTTTAAAAACACCCTTAAAACAATTGAAAACCGCTGTTCTGGTCAACAGAAATCACAAAAAATATCCCGTAAAGGCAGACTATAAGGGTATTTCTCTTTCAACTTCCCTTCAAGAACACGTGAATGTTGTATTCGAACCTAAAAATGATAGCGTCTACCTAGACTAAAAGTTCTTCGATCTCCTTTGCCAATGCCATTATAGATTTCCCTTGATTATGGACGGTATGATGGGCTTGGTTGTAAAAAAAGCTACGTTCAAAGAGATGCTTGGCTATAAATTCTTGGAAATCTTCAGGAGCTAAATTTGAAATAAGGGGACGCTCCTCCTTTTCTCTACTGAGTCTATCACATAAAACGTCCAAATCTGTTCTTATGTAAATAGAATTTGGGGTTGCATCATTGATCAACCGCATGTTGGTTCCAAAACATGGAGTTCCCCCGCCAACCGATAGAACAATATCCTCATTACGTTTCAAAACTTCCCTTAAATATTCCGTTTCTTTTTTTCTGAAATACACCTCCCCCTTGTTCTTGAAGATTTCGGTAACGGTTTTGCCCTCGGCTTTTTCAATGTAGTAATCAAGGTCTAAAAAATTATAGCTCAATTGGTTAGACAACTCCTTACCTATGGTTGTCTTTCCACTACCCATATAACCGATCAATACAATTTTCACTTTTCTTTATTTTGGCAAAAATGGCTTAAAATAAATCGATTTCAAAAAAAATTAAATTTCTACCTATTTCGTCTTGATAAATAAATAATAGGCCTTATATTTGCACCCGCAAACGAGAAATCTTTGCACTTCTATTTTTGACCTGGTAGCTCAGTTGGTAGAGCATCTCCCTTTTAAGGAGAGGGTCCTGGGTTCGAGCCCCAGCCCGGTCACCAAAAAAACCTTGACTTTTCAGTCAAGGTTTTTTTATGGATTAAAATTTATTGATACCTAAATTTATACTATCTTAAATTTTATTCCGAATTAGTAATCCATTAATGGAAATTCGGTTATACGCAAAGTAGTGCAACCATAGGGCACTAAAGTAATCTCATCCAATTCTAAAGACCTTGAATTTTGTTTTGCAATCGAATCGAAAGAATCTGGAAAAACCGGGGCGCCATTGACCAGCTTCCATTCTGGAAATTTAGTTGCTTTGATCTTTATTTCAATAGGTGCGTTTTCCAAATTCCAAGGATAGCTCCCGTCCCACGGTTTCTTGATTACATGAGCGGAAACAGGTAACTTATTTATTTCCGATTTTAACAATGCAAAATTCCAATCATCTTTGGTTGAAATTTCCGTGAATTTCCCAAAACCGTCATTCCTGTTTTTTACCTTTTCATAACCTTCCAACTTCAGGGAATAAACCAAAGGCCCCCTTTCTATACTTGTTGCGCCTTTATGCCATTTAGACGATTTGATATGCATAGGTAGCGTAAGGATAACTTCATCTCCGTCATTCCAACTCCTATTTATGATAAAAACCTGTTTGTCCACCCTACCCTCTATTACTTGTCCATTAACTTTAACCAATGGATTTTTGGCCCATGAGGGGATACGGAGATGAAAAGGGAAAGTAGCTGATTCAGAAAGTTCAAAATTAAAATTGACATTTTCTTCAAATGGAAAACCGGTGGTTTCAGTGATGGTCAAGTCTACATTATCAGCAACCTTCATATCAACCTGGCTAGGAGCATATAATAGGGCCGCAACGCCTGCATCGGCTGTGGAATAAAAAAGATTCTGGACATATTTAGGCCATGATTGGTGCATATTCGTAGTGCAGCATGGGTAACCTGTCAACACACCGAAAACAAAGTCGGTACCTTTATGGTTTTTGTACTCAAACGAGGTTTCCAGGCGGTCTGAAAGTTCTACTTGATTGGCAGCCTGAAAATACTGGCGTGCCGAAAAATCATCAGAAGCTTGTGCCGGAAGTGCATTATAAACAATACGCTCCAGTAAGTCGGCAAACTCCGTATCCCCTGTAATTTTTAAAAGGGTTTCCAATGAAAACATTTCTTCAGAAATGGAACAAAATTCCACTCCTTGTACTGGATCGGTTCCGTGTAAAGGTTCATCACCACCATACATTCCTTGCGGCTGTCCATGGTACTTTTTAATGTCCTGTAACGCCTTTTTTATCGCATCTATATATTCTTGGTTTGGTTCCTTTTGATACCGTATACCGGGCTGTTTAAGTCCTTGCGCAAAGTTCACCGTATGAATACTCCCTATTTGCGAAAGAGAGGTATTTTTTATCTCTACAGAATCGAAGGGGTATCTTTTCGTTTTAAAATAACCGTAAGGTAAGACAGAATCAACTTCGTTTGGCTCATTCAAAAAAACAGTCGACCATGGATACGTCTGTTCATGAATAATCTCACCTAAATCAAGCAAAAAAGTATCTCCAGTAATGTTGTAGAGCCAGTATACAACTTGTAAATTATCAGCTCCCCTTCTATTGGCCCAAAATGTAAGGTCATCAAGAGGTCGATTTGGGAGCTCTTTTAACTGATGCCTAAAATACTTTGTAAGTACGTTTATTACGCGTTCATCCGCAGTTGCGTTGTAATGCTGCCGTAAAACCTTTAGCATAACCATTTTAGGCCACCAATCCTTTCGCATCGAACGTTGTACTCCAGGTATAATTTCTGGTTCCGTGTTAAATGGAACTGGGCCGAGATAGCCATCTTCGGTTTGATGGGTCAACGTCCACTCAACCCAAGGGGAAACCTTTGCTTTCAAATTGGCATCATCTAAAATATATGCCAAAGGTAAAAGACCGTCAATCCAATATGGTCCACGTTCCCAACCGTCGCCATCACCCCCTAACCATCCGTTGCTGGGACCTAAAACCTGTGGATAAATTTCGTCCAAATGCCCTGTCATGCCATCCGCCATCCTTCGTAGTTGCTCTTTTAGCCAACTTTTCGGTTTAATGGCACCTAAGGGAAGTTCAAGATATGGCTTTGCAACCAATGGTGCACGGTTCTGCAAATAGTTTGCTTGGGGAACTTCTAATTTTGAACCACTAGTTTTACTATCCTTACAACCAGGAAATACCGATAAAATCCACAGAAACCAGCATAACTTTTTAAAATAATTCACCATGTGAATTGGGTTTTAGGTGCTAATTGGATTGGAGTTCATCAATCACTTCCTGGTTCGCTTTTTTTACTGTGGAAACATTCATTTTATCGACTTTCCGATCATAGGTCATAAATCCGTTTACTTCTCCTTCTACATCCGTCGTTTGGGTGTAGATTGCTCCAGAGAATCCTGCCTTGACCATTTTTTTTAGTTCTTGGGCGTATTCCACATACTGTTCAGTTGTTTCTTTTGAATTTTTGAATTTTACATATCCCCAGTTATTATCGGGTTTCCAAAGATGGTTTTCAACTGGCAAACCTATACCTCCATATTCACCCAGCACATTGACCCTTTGTGCATCATACAAGTACATGGCGGGAGCAGGATAATTGTGCAAGTCCAAAATATCGCCTGTTCTGTAGAAATTTCCACCGCTGGCGGAATTTACCAGCCTACTAGGGTCATAAGTTTTGGTCCATTCCGTAATCGCTTCAGTCTTAAATTGTCCCCAAGCTTCATTAAAGGGCACCCAGACCACAATACTGGGTACAGAATACAAGTAGTCCATTATTTCCTTCCATTCGGTTCTATATATTGCTTCCGATTCTGGACTTCTTTGAAATTCGGAACCATTAAAATAATCATGATTTTGCCATTGTGGTCCCTTATCTCCATTTGGCATATCTTGCCAGACCAAGATACCCAATCGATCACAATGCGTATACCATCTAGCTGGCTCCACTTTCACGTGCTTTCTGATCATGTTGAATCCAAGTTCCTTGGTTTTAACAATATCGTATTTAAGTGCTTCGTCACTTGGGGCAGTGTAAAGTCCATCGGGCCACCAGCCTTGGTCCAAAGGTCCAAACTGGAAATAATCCTTGTTGTTCAATTGCATACGTACTATTCCAAATTCGTCCTTTTTCATGCTGATTTTACGCATTCCAAAATAGCTCCTAACCTTATCGATTTCCTTACCATCGTCAATAAAGCTTATTTCCATATCATATAAAAATGGGGATTCGGGAGACCATAATTTAGGATTGTCAATTGACAAAGTAATTTCCATACCCACTGTAGCCTTAGCCGAAGAAATTACGGTGGCCCCATCAGAAATGGTTACCTCTATGATATCGCCATAATTTGCACCCATGGTTTCCGGCAAAATAGTTACCGTCTTATTATCGATATTGGGAACTGTTTTCAAATTAGTAATATGTTTTTCCGAAACGGGCTCCAACCAAACCGTCTGCCAAATCCCTGTGACCGGAGTGTACCAAATACCTTCTGGTTCCTTAACCTGTTTTCCCCTAGGTTGCGGGCCGTCATTTGTGGGATCCCATACTTTGATAACCAATTGCTGTTCTCCATCCTTTAGAAATGGGGAAATATCAAATGAAAAAGGGGTATACCCTCCTGCGTGTGTACCCACTTTTACCTCATTAATCCAAACATCCGTCTTCCAATCCACCCCACCAAAATGAAGTAAAATATGCTTATTTGACCAATCTGAAGGAACCGAGAAAGTTGTTCTATACCACAATTCATTTTCAGTACCAACTTCCTTCATTACACCGGACAAACTTGATTCCACGGCAAAAGGAACTAAAATTTTTCCTTCGTATGTATTTGGTACTCCTTCTCCTTTTTGGGTTATGGAATAGTCCCACAGACCATTCAAATTTTTCCAATTTTCCCTTTCCATTATAGGTCTTGGATAATCGTTAAGCACATTGTCAGGGTCGATTTGTTCGCCCCAAGTTGTCTTTATCTTGTCCCCGACAGGTTTCCACTGCCCGTGTAAAACTGTTGAGACACACATAAAAAGACAGAAAACCAAAAAAGAAATAGGACGGGAATTAAGTATAGATTTTCTTATGAACATAGAATTTAAATTTAAGTTAGAATAAAAGCGGTTCTACAAGTTAAAAATAATTGACTCAGGCACTAGGTTTCAAAGCTATCAAATAGCCTTAAATTCATGAATTAGATAAAACCGAACCCCAAAGCAAAACCAAGAATAGTCTCCAAATCAGAATATCCAATGCTTTAAGTACCCATATGGTTTCTTTGATTTTCTTCCCTTTAGATTTCCCTAGGGTTTAAGTGAAAAAATATTCTTTGAATTAGCCAATACCTTATTATCTTTACCGTCTTATTTTAAAAAGCCCACGTGGTGAAATTGGTAGACACGCTACCTTGAGGGGGTAGTGTTCGCAAGGACGTGCTAGTTCGAATCTAGTCGTGGGCACAAGGCCAGGTAGAATTACCTGGCTTTTTTATTTATCGAGATTTTAACTTCTTTTCCAACCAACTTTACATACTATTTCTTAAGTTTGTTTAACGTTTTTTTCAAAAATATGAACAACGTAAAGAAGATTTTTAGCATCAGGGACTTGGAGAACTTATCCGGTATTAAAGCGCATACCATAAGAATCTGGGAGAAAAGATATAACCTGTTGACTCCGGAAAGAACGGATACCAATATAAGGACCTACAGCCTATCCAGTTTGCAGAAGCTCCTAAATATTACCCTTCTTTATGACCACGGGTATAAGATATCCAAGATTGCCAAGATTCCAGAATCTGATATCCCAAAGACGGTAAAGGAAGTGGTTTCCCAAAAAAATAGTAGGTCGCAGAATCTTAATGCCTTTAAGCTGGCCATGATGAATTTTGACCAGACCATATTTTTTAACACCTATGAAAAGCTGTTGGGCACAAAAAGCTTCAGGG
>JAUIGC010000306.1 GCA_030429835.1 Bacteroidia bacterium | reverse complement strand
AGCAGTAGGCAAAATTACATTATTTTGACTGCCAATCAATTCTTTAGGGTTAAAATTGGGAGTTTAATGAGAACATTAAACTTTCCTTAATTCTTTTTAAGATATTATTTACTTAGCTAGGTTTTTTTGCTAATCTATTGTTGAAGTTGTATCTAAGGGCATATAAACTTCAGTGACCCAATTCTTGGAGTCGCCTCCCATCTGAGGGTTGTTATGAAATACCTCCAGAGGTGTTTCCCTTATGCTGATATTATTATTTTTGGCATAATTGATCAGAGCATACCAAGCTCTATCGGATGAAATGTAATTTCCATTAAATATGGCCTTTAATGCTGGTTTTCGCTCCAAATACTTAAACTTGATTTCCCCTAAATCTGGTAAAGTGTCCACTTTTTTTATTGGAAAACCGAAATTATAAGTAAGGCTATCCGTTTTCTTTTCCCAATCTGTAACCTCAACCATGGGAAGGCCATCAAATTGTAAGTTGTTTTTTAACAGGACATCGCTAATAAAGTTGGTATTGTCCATCATACCCTGGGCTTTATGAAATTGTTCCTTGGTAATAGTAACATAGGCGAAAAGTTTAGAAGGCATTTCTTCCTCTCCCATAATAGTTACTTTAAAATTATCTACATGATCTTTAAGCACCGTCATAAAATCATAAACTGTTTTCTCAGATCGCTTTGCAAAATCAGTTTTAATGAAAGGCACTTTTAATCTATTTATGATACTATTTTTAAGGTTATTATCCTTTACTCCTACGGATACTTTTGAAAGCGAATCATGAATTGGTTTTATAGACCAATGATATTCATGGACCGAGTCTGAAAAGGCAAACGTTTGTAAAATATTATTCGGGTCCTCCTGCTTCAAGACAGTTGTACTCTTTAAACCCTTGCCCCAAAGTTTTATAGATTGATTTATGGTTCCCGGTAGTGATTTGGACTCAAAATTGATAATGTAATCAGATGGTTTAACAAACAGGTACCATAGAGAGAAAAGTAAAAAAATGAAGAGGATGATTTTTATACTTTTTTTCATAATCGATTTTAAAGTTTACGTAGTTATAATTGATTTTATTGGGAATTGCGCCTTGTCCTTAGGGAAGTATCTTATATAGTTGGGCCTTTTCGTTATTGAATGTGGCCAACAAATAAGGTTGGTCATGAAAACGAAGAATATTAAGGTGTCTTAATGATTTAAACATGAATTTTAACCCTAACTCGCTACCCAAAATGATATCATCGGAGGAATTGATCAATGCCCCCGGGAAGGAATCAAACCTACCATGGTAAGGCTTAACACCAAAATAGTTGCCTCCGGCCAATACTTCTTGACTTCCATCACCATCAAAGTCATATTTTAAAAACGTCAAAATAGGGGCCATCTGCATTTCAAAAGGGAAAGCTACAAACTCAAATTTTCCATTCTCATTTTTTAGATAGCCCGAGTTTAAGTTGGTTACGGTTAGGACCGTGGATTCATCAAGGGTATCTTTCCCAAGTACATCTTCAATGGACTTACCGGCAAAGGCGGCATAGGACGTGAATTTTTTTCTTAGGAATACGAGTTGACCGGATAGTTCATTAAGTCCATCGATTGGATAATACGCATCTTGATTGTAGTTACATACAATAGTCTCCGTATTGCCATTCCCATCAAAATCATGATAATACATTTTCAATGGATGCTTTTTAGAAGCAGAAAATTTGGAATTCGTGCCCCAATTGCCTAATAGATAATCAAGATCACCGTCTCCATCCATATCAAAGCTTTGTATACTTTGCCATAGACCGGTCAAATCGTCGGATACCAAATCGTCATCCCATATAAAGTTGCCGTTGTTATTCTTAAGGAATTTTGGTGCCATCCATTCACCGATAACAATCAAATCGATTTGTCCGTCTTGGTTATAATCCTCTGCAATGGCATCTGTAACCATACCCAATGACTCAAAGATTTTTTGGTTTTTTAAGAAATACTCACCATTATCATTTACCAGTATATATGAATCCGCTGGTCTTCCAAAATCTCCGGAAACGGATTGGCTTCCGATGAATAGGTCCAGATCGCCGTCTCCATCAATATCAATGGGAACTATAACCGAAGTGTTGCCATACAGTTCAGGAAATTGAGAACTCGCGGCTGAACCTTCGTTGGGTCCAATGGTATAGTAGCTGTTGGTCAATGGCTTAGCCTGACCGTAAAAATCGGCACCTCCTGTTCCAATTAATAAATTGGGCGAACTATCCTTACCCTGATTCAAGATTAGAGAAACCACGTCTTCTTTGACCGAGTCCTGTTGAATATTGGGATAGGGCATTTTCACAAAACTGGAGTCCTGCTGAATAAATATCTGTGAAGGAATAAACTTGGAACTTCCAAAATAAATATCGTCCTTACCATCATTGTTCAAATCCCCAATGCTAGTTGCTGGTCCACGATCTGAGGTTTGGTAGGGGATTAGCTTTTGCCGATTGAAATCAGTATAAGAATCTTCAATATGTGCAAAATCAATACCTAGATTATCTTCTACAACAGTGAATAATGTTTTGGTAGCAGATGTATTTG
>JAUIGC010000305.1 GCA_030429835.1 Bacteroidia bacterium | reverse complement strand
CCGGTTAGGGATTTGGTCGTTAAAGACAACGATGTAGTTCTTGGCACTCATGGACGCGGTTTTTGGATATTGGACGATATACAACCTTTAAGACAGTATGCTCCTGAAATGAAAGAACAGGATGCCGTTCTTTTTCAACCTGAAAATGCTATCAGGGGAGTTACCAAAGCTAATGTTCAATACTATTTAAAGAGTCAGTTGGATACCATTACATTCGAAATTTATGATGCCAAGGACAATTTGGTAGATAGCTTTACGGGAAGTAAGCCAGAATATAAGGAAGACCCCAGCATTCCAAGTTGGCAAAGGGGCGGTTCCTCAAAGCCAACTACCGCAAAGGGTTTAAATACGTTCACTTGGGATTTACGATACCCGGGGGCTACCACATTTGATGGAATGATCATTTGGAGCGCCAGACCGGCAAGAGGACCAAAAGCACCATTGGGCACCTACAAGGTGAAAATGAAAACGGGGGATTTTGAAAAAACATATTCCTTCAACGTTGAAATGGATCCCAATTTAAAGGGTATTACCAAAGAAGATTTGGATGAGCAGTTTGAACTGGCCAATAAGATAATGAACAAAACCAGCGATGCGAACAAGGCGGTTATTAAAATTCGGGAAATGAAATCATACCTTGAAGCCAACAAATCGAAATTCACATCGAGGGAATATGCTAGAACAGTAGTTCCATTTATGGAAAAATTATCTGAAGTGGAGGAGGAACTGTATCAGGTAAAAAATCAGTCCGGCCAAGACCCATTAAATTTCCCAATAAAGTTGAACAATAGACTGGCCTCGTTAAGGAGAAGTGTAGAGTCTGGGGAAGCCAGACCAACCGCTGGCGCTTATAAGGTGTACGAAGAATTATCGGCTGACCTTAAAGTACAATTGGATAAATTAAACAAAATACTATCGGACAGCAAACCCAAGGTCAATAAGCTTTTAACTGAAAAAGGATTGAAAGAATTGGTTTGATATTTCATAATGGTAAGGAGAATTGTAACGGTGTCGGTAAACAAATGACTATTTTTGTTAAGAATAAATTGACACTAGCAAAATGACGAAGACCAAAATAGCACCATCCCTTTTGGCAGCGGACTTTGGAAATCTGCAGCGCGACATTGAGATGGTCGAATCCAGCGTGGCAGACTGGCATCATATTGATGTTATGGACGGAGTTTTTGTTCCCAATATTTCATATGGAATGCCCGTAATCAAGGCCATTCAGAAATATGCAACCAAACCTTTGGATGTGCATCTGATGATTATTGACCCCGATAGATATATCGATACTTTTGCCGAATTGGGAGCCTCCTCCCTAACAGTTCATTACGAAGCGTGTACACACTTACACAGAACCGTTCAGGCTATCAAGGCAAAGGGGATGAAAGCAGGCGTTGCCTTAAATCCGCACACCAATATAAATTTATTGGAAGATATTATCAACGACGTGGATGTGGTTTTGATAATGAGCGTTAACCCCGGTTTTGGCGGACAATCCTTTATCGAAAATACCTATGAAAAAATTAGGGCTCTAAAAGAGCTGATTAAAAGAAAAAACGCATCGGCACTTATAGAAATCGATGGCGGCGTAACTGCCAAGAATGCAAGACAATTGACCGCTGCCGGAGCAGATATTTTGGTAGCGGGCAGCTTTATTTTTAAAAGTGAAAATCCGGTACAAACAATCCTTGATCTTAAGATTGAGGCAGATGGTAATTAAAAAATAAAAGGTGGTCAATAATCGGTAAACAATTTTGACCACCCTTATTTTCAACCTAAAAACTAATACTGTTCCAAAAGGTACTTTATCAAATCCGTGGTGGTTACAATCCCGACCAAGGTTTCCCCATCTACCACAGGGAGCGCATGGAACTCATTATGAGCTAAAATTTCAGCCACTTCCTTAATTGTAGTATCGGAAGAAATACTCTTTAGATTTTTGGCCATCACTTGAGAAATGGTGAACATATTATAAACAACAGTTTCCACTTCTGAATCATCTTCGTAAGCACCATCGGCGAAACTAATCCGAAGCAAATCCGTCAAGCTCAACATTCCTTTGATTTTATCACCTTCTACCACCGGAATATGGCGGATATTGTTTTCTTTGAATAAACGTTCTGCGGTATCCAGTTTATCAGTACTATCAAGTGTAATGATATTTTTTGTCATAATCGTTGATACGGGCACTCTATGTCTAAGACTCATAACTTTGGTTTTAAATGATATTTAAAGTTCCGATAAAACGAACACATCGAGCATGATAAAAATCATAAATGAAAGTATTTTAATTCCATTTTCAATTCCTTTAGCGAGGACGTTTCTTATCTAAAATAGCTAGTTTTGCACTACTGATAATAAAGTCTATTTTAATCAATTAAGTAGGGATGGGATTATTTGATATTGTAATCATAGGAGGGGGACCAATTGGCATTGCTTGTGGGTTGGAAGCACAAAAAAAAGGATTATCCTATATTATTTTGGAAAAAGGGCCTATTGTAAATTCCTTGTTCAATTACCCAACCAATATGCAGTTCTTTTCGTCCTCGGAGAGATTGGAGATAGACGAAATACCATTTA
>JAUIGC010000070.1 GCA_030429835.1 Bacteroidia bacterium | reverse complement strand
ATGGCGACTGTAGCCGGAGGGGTATTAGCAGCATACATTGGTTTTTTGGGAGGCAATGACGAAGCACTTAGGTTGGAATTTGCACGTCATCTTATAGCCGCATCCGTAATGGCGGCACCAGGAGCCATAGTAATATCAAAAATTTTATGCCCACAGACCGAAGAGGTGGATACCAATATTAAGGTTTCTACTGAAAAAATAGGCACCAATTTATTGGATGCCATCGCCAATGGTACTACCGAAGGTTTAAAATTGGCAGTTAATGTAGGGGCTATGTTATTGGTTTTTGTTGCTTTCATTGCCATGCTGAACGGTATTTTTGGATTTATTGGAGATGTAACCAATCTAAATCAGTTTGTTGCCGAACATACCTCTTTTGAAAAGCTATCCTTGGAAGCGATTCTAGGAACCATATTCTCCCCGTTAATGTGGCTTATTGGAGTCGAAAACGAAGATATTGCGCTAATGGGTCAGCTTTTGGGAATTAAATTAGCCTCTAGCGAGTTTGTAGCCTATACTCAATTGGCGGAATTAAAAGATTTATCCATCACCCCAAGTTTGGGTTACCAAAAATCCATAATCATGGCCACCTATATGTTATGTGGGTTTGCCAATTTTGCATCTATCGGAATTCAAATTGGAGGGATTGGTTCCTTGGCTCCAGGTCAACGAAAAACACTATCCGAGTTTGGAATGAAGGCTGTACTAGGAGGCTCATTAGCTTCCTTGTTATCGGCCACCATTGCAGGAATGATTTTGGGTTAATAACCTTTTGATAAAATCACACTATTTCTTGGAATAATAAGTCATGCTTTTTCTACTTTAGCCCTCCACAAGGCAAGTATCCCAATGAAACAATATCACGACTTATTGAAGCATGTTCTGGAAGAAGGACACCAAAAGGGCGATAGAACCGGAACTGGAACCAAAAGTGTATTTGGTTATCAAATGCGCTTTGACCTGAGCGAAGGTTTTCCCATGGTCACCACCAAGAAATTACACCTAAAGTCCATCATCTATGAACTGCTATGGTTTTTAAAAGGTGATACCAATATTCAATATTTACAGGAGAACGGAGTACGAATCTGGAACGAATGGGCCGATGAAAATGGAGATTTAGGCCCTGTGTATGGTCACCAATGGAGAAATTGGAACGACGATGAAATCGATCAAATTAAAGAGGTGGTAGATTCCTTGAAAAATAATCCCAATAGTAGAAGAATGTTGGTATCCGCATGGAATCCAAGCGTACTTCCAGATACTTCCAAATCGTTTTCAGAAAATGTTGCGAATGGAAAAGCGGCCTTGCCTCCATGCCATGCATTCTTTCAGTTTTATGTCGCAGATGGCAAACTGTCCTGCCAGCTCTATCAAAGGAGTGCCGACATCTTTTTGGGCGTACCCTTTAATATTGCTTCCTATGCCCTATTCACCATGATGATGGCACAAGTATGTGGCTATGAGCCAGGAGACTTCGTGCACACTTTTGGTGATGCACACATCTACAATAACCATATGGAGCAAGTAGAACTTCAACTGAGCAGAACTCCAAGACCTTTACCCAAGATGGTTTTAAACCCGGATGTAAAGGATATTTTCGATTTTAAATTCGAGGATTTTACTTTGCTTGACTATAATCCACACCCTCATATTAAAGGTATAGTTGCCGTATAGTATCAATTTCTTTACTTCTTAAGTTAAAATTTCAACCCGGTAATAATTATCTTTCAAAAAATCAGAAAGATGGTTATAACCGACTCCCTTGTAGATTTTTTTATTGAAACAAGGAAACAAACAGAGGCTATTTGTTCCCCTTTGGAGATTGAGGACTATGTCGTACAGCCCATAGAAGATGTCTCCCCCCCCAAATGGCACTTGGGACACACTACGTGGTTCTTTGAAGAATTTATTCTAAAAGTTTTTCAAAATGATTATCAGGTTTATGATGAGGATTTCTCATTTATTTTCAATAGCTACTATGAAACTGTAGGCGAACGTGTAATCCGGGCAGATCGTGGAAATTTATCCAGACCTTCCGTTAGTAAAATATATTCGTATAGGGAACATGTGGACAATCATTTGAAAGCTTTGTTAGAAAAGGTCGATTCTGATGACTTATTTGAAATTTTGGAAATAGGAATTCATCATGAAAAACAACACCAAGAACTTTTGCTTACGGATATAAAATACATTTTAGGAAACAACCCCATTTTTCCAAAGTATTCTGATTTTTATCAAGAAAATGAAATTGAGGTCACGGAAAAAGAATGGATATCCGTTGAAGAAAACGTGTACTCAATCGGCCATAAGACCAATGAATTTTGCTTTGATAATGAATTGGGTAGACATAAAGTTTTTGTACATGATTTTCAAATCTCCAATAGACTGGTCACAAATAAAGACTATATAGAATTCATTGAATTGGGCGGTTACGATAATTTTAAACTTTGGCACGCCGAAGGCTGGGATTGGGTAAAGCAGCACAAAATAAAATCCCCTTTATATTGGCATAAAATACATGGCAAGTGGCATCAATATACTTTGAAAGGCCTGCATCCTGTTGATATGGAAGCACCGGTAAGCCATGTCTCTTATTTTGAAGCCTTTGCCTATACCCAATTTAAAAATTGTAGACTACCAACCGAATTCGAATGGGAAGTAGCGCAACAACATTTTTCCTGGGGCCAAAGGTGGGAATGGACGGAAAGTGCCTATTTACCCTATCCTAATTATAAAAAAGCCGAAGGTGCCCTTGGGGAATATAACGGCAAATTCATGGTAAATCAGAAAGTACTTCGTGGAAGTTCTATCGCCACACCAATAAAACACTCCAGACCCACCTACCGTAATTTCTTTCATCCTCATTTAAGATGGCAGTTTACCGGAATTAGATTGGCCAAATAACATTTTACCTTTAAAATGCAACAATCTCCAAAAACAATTAAACTAACCGATTTTGAAAAGGATGTATGCGAGGGCCTAAGGGATTTTCCAAAACATCTTTCCTCCAAATATTTCTATGACGAGACGGGAGACGAACTTTTTCAGAAGATAATGGGAATGCCAACCTATTATCTAACACAAGCGGAATACAACATTTTAAACCACCACAAGGTGGAGATTGCCGAAATGTTCAGTAGTAAAGGACCTTTTGAGCTAATAGAACTGGGAGCAGGTGATGGAAAAAAAACCAAAGTTCTACTTGAAGAATTATGCGAGCAACAATCTGATTTCACCTACATTCCTATTGATATAAGCGAAAATTCATTAGAACAATTAACAAATTCCGTTACCTATGAACTGCCTCAAGTAAACATTGATGGCTTCCAAGGAACTTACTTTAAAGCACTTAAAAAACTAGGCAATAGAAACCAAAAAAGAAAAATCATTCTCTTTTTAGGCTCCAATATTGGCAATTTGAAGCACAACCAAGCTATTGACTTTTTAAGCGAAATCCGGCAACTTATGCAACCCAACGATATTTTATTTCTTGGGGCTGACCAAAAAAAGAACCCTCAAACCATATTGGACGCTTACAATGATAAAGAAGGAATTACGGCACAGTTCAATAAAAACATCTTACATAGGATAAATAAGGAATTAGATGCGGATTTTGACTTGGACAAATTTTTACACTGGGAAAACTACGATCCTGAAAGTGGAACTGCCAAGAGCTACTTGGTCTCAAAAGAAGACCAAATAATTAACTTGGAAAAGCTAAACCTAAAAATCCATTTAAAGGCGTGGGAAACCATACATACAGAAATATCCCAGAAATACGATGACGACATGGTCCATTGGCTGGCGAAGGAGGCAGGACTTACGATTCACAGGATTTTTAGTGATGGTAAGGAGGCTTTCAAAGACTACGTTTTCACATTTTAAACATGGGAGACAACAGCTTTGGTTAACATTTTCGGTCCCTTAGTAAAGTTTGCAATAATTTCAATGGAGTCTGCCCTTTTGTAGTAAAGAATCACTTTTTATGAAAATTACCCCAGCTGAGAAGTTGACATCAGGTTTTAATTTGACTCTAAAAATTACAGAATATTAAAAAAGGAACCCTTGTTGGGGTTCCTTTTTAAAATATGGTTTAAAATTAAAGTTATTTTATAACTCTAAAACAGCATTCTCAGAACCTGCATAGTCGTTCCACTGATAACCATCAGCTTCAGTCTCGTTGATATATTCTCCGTCTACCAAATACTTAAATTCATAAGTACTCTCTTTGGGCAAATCAAAAGTACCTTTAAAGGTACCGTTCTTCAATTTTTTCAAAGTGCTTGCCTTTGGGCTCCAATCATTAAAGTCACCAACAACGGCCACCTTTTTTGCATCTTCAGCAGGTACTGTAAAAGTTACCTTACATACTGGTTTAGTTTTTAAATATTGTTTTACGATTGCCATGATTTTAGTTTTTAAATTCAGAACAAAGCTAATACATTAAACTCCTCACTGTCAACGCTTAATATCATTTTTATCATATTGATAAAAATTTAGCTTCATTTAACAATGGTCATAAAATATTATCTTGTATTTATTGCAAGTAGACAATTCCTACGTTCTAGTTTTCAATATCTTAAGAAGTTGGTCCAAATCATCCAAGGTATTATAAAAATTGAAGCTAATTCTCACCCCATTTCCCCTTTGTGAACATAAAATATCATTGTCCATTAGTGACTGAAACATTTTTTTATCCACCTCAATATTAAATATGGTACTATGCTCCCTTCTTTCCAAGATATGTTTTTCTAAAAGTCCCAATTCTGCCAGTGCTTCCTTTGCTTTGGTGGATAACAGCATATTTTGCTCGGTAATTCTTTCCATCCCAATCCGCTGTAGAAAGTCAAGTGAAAACTTTAAACTGCCAAAATTTAAACTGGACAAATGCCCTGGTTCCAACTTTTTGGCAAGTCTTAATGTATGCTTATTGTCAAAATTTCCGTGCGCAGCATTAAATCCCGTTGAAGGGACCAAAAATTGATCGGCTACACCATCGGCAAAAAGCATAAAACCATTTCCGTAACCTGATAATAACCATTTGTATCCACTGGCTCCCAAGACATCTATCCCCGAAGTCTTAAAATCGAATGTTGCTGCGCCACAAAACTGTGTTCCATCCGCAAGGATCAATAAATCAGGATGGTTTTTCTTTAACCGTTTTATAACATCAAGATCAATCAAGAATCCATCCAGCCACTGCACAATACTAAATGCGAAAACGTCGATTTTCTCCTTTGTTACCAATTCTTCAATTTTATTTTCCAAGTCGGAGGTCAGAGGTAAAAAAGTAACATCGAATTGTCTACTTTCAAATGGCCAATTCAGGGATGGATAATCACCTTCCAAAAGCAAGACTTTCCTTTTAGGATTTAGTCCTTCCAAAAGCATATTGAAACCCAAGGAGAAGTTATAGACCAAGGCCACGTTATTCTCTTCACAATTGAAAAATTTACCAATTGCGGCCCTTGTATCCGTAAGGACTTTTAAGGTTTGCTCCCACAATTGGCTTCCATGCAGAATGAAATCCAAATCATGCTCCTGACGCCAATCTATCAAGGAATCGTACAGAGGTCCATAAACAGCCGTATTTAAATAGTTGCTTTTTCTAAGGACAGGGAACTCTTTTGCAATTTTTTCCATGGATTTTATTTTATAAGAAAAGTGTTTGAGAAACATGTTCCCTCTACTTCTCTTTTCATTTAATTAACTTTGAAACCTAAAGATAGCTATAGAAAAATATATGGCCTGTTTTTTGTTAATTGGCAATGTATGGAAAAAGAGAATAATAATATTATTATGATAGCGGCGGCCGGTGAGGACAACTCCCTTGGCAAGGACAATGATCTCCTATGGCATTTGCCCGATGATTTTAAACGCTTTAAACGTCTCACTTCCGGACACAAAATTATAATGGGAAGAAAAACGTTTGAAACTTTTCCCAAACCGTTACCCAACAGAAAACATATAATTATAACTCGTGATAAGAACTATACAGTTCCATATGAAGCTTGCACCGTTGTTCATTCCTTGGAAGAGGCTTTAGATCTTATTGACAACGAAGACGCCTTCATTATAGGTGGTGGCGAAATTTACAGCCAAGGGGAAAAGCATTCGAATGTCATAGAACTTACAAGGGTTCACGGTAATTTCAATGCAGACACTTTTTTTCCGAAAATCGATGAAGCTATTTGGGAGGTGGTGGCCAAGGAGTACCATCCAAAAGATGAAAAACATCATTATGACTTCACCTACATCACGTATAAAAGAAGAAAAAGCTGACAGCCATTTTATATAAACGCCAGCCTTTAAAAATCTAAATATTCCGCCTTTACCTGGGATGCCGCATTTAAAACAAACCTTTCGAGCACCTCAATATTTCCGTTGGTATAGCATTGATGATGTCCTATTTCATCAGTATCATTAATCAGGTTTTGTCCAACAAGAATGGATTTAGTCTGTCTTGCTACTGCCTCACCGGAATCTATGATTTTTACATTGGAAGGTAATATCTCCTTTAATAGCGGAATTAAATAGGGATAATGTGTGCATCCAAGGACCAGATAATCTATACCCTTTTCCAACATAGGACCCACGTACTGATTTAGCAGTAGCTTTAAGGGCTTACTTTCCAAGTCTCCCTTTTCAATCAATTCAACAAGACCCTTTCCCTGTCTCTCAAAAACCTCAATCCCTTTCGCATGGTTTTGACTTGTACTATAAAATAAAGCACTGGACAAGGTTCCTTTAGTAGCCAAAACCCCAACTTTTTTGGACTTGGAATTAATAGCTGCGGGCTTTATGGCTGGCTCAATACCAATAAAGGGAACAGTGTATTGATTTCGAAGATAATCTATGGCATTCGTCGTCGCTGTATTGCAGGCAACCACAATCAACTTGCATTTCCTTTCTATTAACAACTCGGTATTCTTTATACTGAGCCTTAAAATTTCTTCGTGGGACTTTTCGCCATAAGGTGCATTCTTACTGTCAGCCAAGTAAATGCAATTCTCATTGGGCATCAAGTGCTGAATTTCCTTCCAAATGGATGTTCCTCCAATACCCGAATCAAATATACCTATGGGATCGCTTTTCATCTTTTTGTTACTCCAACACCTCGGAAATGGGTTTTCCTGTTGTTCCGCTAGGAAAAGCAATACCCAACAAAGATGAAATTGTGGGGGCGATATCAGGAATTTCAGTACGTTCTACTGTACTGCCCTGTTGTATACCCTTTCCAAAAAATAGCAAGGGCACATGTGTATCATAAATTTGAGGCGATCCGTGGGTTGAACCTGTTTTGTGATAACTAATGGTTCCCGGCTTTAGAACCAATAAAACATCTCCTGACCTTTTTTGGTTATATCCGTTTTGTAAAATATAGGGTATCCCTGATTTATAATTGTTTTGCCACATTTGATATCCAGTATACACCCGATCTATATAATCATAACCCAAAAATTCCTGTGCAATATCTTCCTGGACATCCTTAATGTTCAAATCCAGATTTTTAATAATCTTATGGTCCAAGAATAATTGATTGTTTGAATAATTCTTGACAATATCCTCAGTTCCGTAAGTATATTTTAAAAACTCGGCAAACTTGTCCTTAGTCGTGCTATTGTCCACATAACCTGCCGGAATTTTGGTTGTCAAGAGATATGAGGGTACATCTATGGCAGCGTGGTCAGCAGTCAAAAAAACGGTGTATTCCCCTTCACCCACTTGTTTATCCAAGGCTTTGAAAAGTCGGGCCAAATCCAAATCCAGTCGTATATACGTATCCTCTACTTCCTTGGAATTCACACCGAACATATGTCCTACATAATCTGTACTTGAAAAGCTAATGGCCAAAAAGTCAGTGGTTTCATCCTTGCCCAATTGTTCCTGTTTTAGAGCCTCTATGGCAAAATCCGCAGTAAGGCTATTACCGTATGGGGTACTTTTTATTATTTCAAAATCATTGTTTTTATCCAATAGGTTTTGTGGGTTATGAGGAAATGACGACGACGCTTCACCTTCGAACAGTCCTTCAAAAGCATTATCGTCCACACCACTTTCAACATAGGTGTTTATATCCCTTAAGGTATTCCAACCTTTCTTATAGGATTGCACAATTCCAGAACTATTAAAATCATTCACCCATTTTGGCAGGGCATCCATATAATAGCTACTGGTTATCCATTTACCTTCATTGCCGCCATAGAACCAATATGCAGCGTTTGCCGTATGACCTCCAGGTAATACAGCCCCTCTATCCTTTAAAGCGATGGCAATCGTTTTCCCCTGCATTTCCGTATTCAGCCTTAATTCATCGGTAATCGTTGTTACCGTCATACGATGGGGAGACATTTGTCCGGCATCTGAAGTGGTGCCTACGGATGAATATCTATCGTCCGATGCACAGTAAACCTCCACATCATTTTCCTTGTCGTACCAGTTATTGCCAATTACGCCGTGCGTAGCTGGCGTGGTTCCCGTATACACGGAGGTATGTCCAGGTCCTGTACTTGTGGGTGCATAATTAAAATGATTGTTCTTGCAATTAAAACCCTCTTCTACCATTCTTTTAAAACCACCTTCGTCAAACTGATTGTAGAAACGGGTCAGGTAATCATACCTCATCTGATCGACAATGATGCCCACTACCAGTTTGGGCTTAACCCTTAACATTACATTATCAGCTGGTTTGTCCTTACGCTGTGAAAAGGCTTGTGGTATGAAAAAATAAGAAATTATAAATGTTGCTAGAACCAACCGAAATTTAATGTGCATACTTAAAATATTACGATGTAAAAATAAAGAAAATACCCCTTTAAAAATGAAATGGAAGTTAAATCAAATCCTTTATTGTTATTTTTACGATAAGAAATCTATTTTTAAAGAATGAACTATTTAGCGTCGATTGGCAGCTATTCCATGATGGTCGTAGAGGTTTTTAGAAAACCTACCAAATGGCGTATAATGAAGTCCTTGATATTAAAAGAAATAGATGAACTTGTTTATGGGTCTTTAGGAATTATCATTTTCATTTCCTTTTTCATTGGCGCCGTTGTTGCCATTCAAACAGCGTTAAATCTGACAAATCCCATTATTCCCAGAAGCTTAATAGGATTTGCCACCAGACAATCCGTAATACTTGAATTCGCCCCAACCTTTGTATCCATAATCATGGCAGGTAAGGTAGGTTCTTATATCACATCTAGCATTGGTACCATGAGAGTAACGGAACAAATTGATGCTTTGGAAGTTATGGGTGTAAATTCCCTTAACTATCTCGTATTCCCCAAAATTATAGCCATGCTCTTTTATCCTTTTGCCATAGCCATTTCCATGTATGTAGGTATTTTTGGAGGTTGGCTCGCAGGAGTTTTTGGAGGTTTCTTGACCAGTGCGGATTTCGTAGCGGGTTTGCAGACAGACTTTGTCCCATTCCATATCGCATACGCATTCATCAAAACCTTGATTTTTGCATTTATCATTGCCACCATACCCTCATTCCATGGATTTTATATGAAAGGGGGAGCCCTTGAAGTTGGTAAGGCAAGTACCACTTCGTTCGTTTGGACCAGTGTTGTCATTATCATTCTGAATTATATACTAACCCAACTCCTGCTCGGCTAATGATAGAGGTAAACGACATCCATAAATCCTTTGGTGACGCCCATATATTAAAAGGGATTTCCACAACTTTTGAAAAGGGCAAAACCAATTTGATCATTGGGCAAAGCGGTTCTGGAAAGACCGTTTTCCTTAAATGTCTATTAGGCCTTTTTACTCCTGAAGCTGGTAGTATTCTTTATGATGGAAAGGACTACTCGACCCTTAGTGAGAATGAAAAAAGAAATCTTAGACAGGAAATGGGAATGGTCTTCCAGGGCAGTGCGCTATTTGATAGTATGACCGTAGAAGGCAATGTAAAGTTTCCCTTGGAAATGTTTACGAAACAATCTCAATCAGAAATGAGGGACCGGGTAAATATGGTTCTAAAACGAGTAAATCTTGTGGATGCCCACAACAAATTTCCCGCTGAAATTTCTGGAGGTATGCAGAAACGTGTGGCCATTGCAAGGGCCATTGTCATGAATCCCAAATATCTGTTTTGTGACGAGCCCAATTCAGGTCTAGATCCCAAAACCGCTATTCTAATTGACGACCTAATCAAGGAAATTACGGAGGAGTATAATATCACTACGATTATAAACACCCATGATATGAATTCCGTGATGCAAATAGGGGAAAAAATCCTGTTCCTAAAGGATGGGCTTAAGGAATGGGAAGGTACCAAAAACGAAATTTTCAAAACGGACAACGAAGCGGTTACCAATTTTGTCTATTCCTCGGACCTATTTAAAAAAGTCAGACAGATGTATATAGAGGAGCGCCATTAATCGGCAACAACTTCCTTTACTTGAATTTTACTATTGTTCAACCGTAGTTTAAGCCAATCTGATAGTTTTTTTGCATCCTTTTCGGTTTCATTCCGTTTAGCATCCTTTTTCCAGGTAATTTCAAAAACAGGGATAGTATCCGTCTTTTGAAAATCAGTGGAAATGAGATAAGAATAGCCCAACCGAGCCAAATTCTCGTAATTGGTCTTGGCTTCTAAACTTATTTCCTTAAAAGGAATTTGACCTATCGCACTTTTGTTCAATCTGGACAGTTCTCCTTCCAAAAAGGAGATTTTTTCATCTTTGCTGCTCAATTGATTTTTTTGTGTTTCGTATAATTCGTTAATGTATTTGAGCTGATTGATTTCTTCGTTCTGACCTCCTTGAATTATCTGTAAATCCGTATCCTTTAACCTGGGATTATCCTCCAATTGGGCCCGCCAAGTAGCGATTATATTATCCGGAATGGCCTCATTTCCCATAAATACCAATTCAATGACCGAATTTTCCCCATTGTTGTATTCCAAGTCTGTGAAATCCTCTAAAAAACGGCCCTGTCCAGAAAATTGATAGGGTGCAACATTTTCATCGATAAAAATATTGGCCTGTTTCCTAAAAAGCGATTCCTGCAATGCGTTCCAAAAGGTAATACCTGCCGGTATCATCACCGCAATGGCCAGAACAGAAGCCAATCTGGCAATTAATCTTCGCCTTTTGGAATTGACATAGCGTACCATTGGAAAACGGAGCAACTTGATTACTGAAAAAGTTGCCAAGGCAATAAAAATGGTATTGATCGTAAACAGATACATCGCTCCACTGGCATAATCCCAATTGCCTATCGCCAAACCAAAACCTACAGTACAGAGAGGTGGCATTAACGCGGTGGCAATGGCCACACCGAAAATAACACTCGCAATGGTTCCTTTCTTTGCCCTTGCAATTACCAAGGCCAATCCACCAAAAAACGCGATCAGTACATCACGGATGTCCGGTGCTGTCCTAGCCAAAAGCTCCGATGACTCATCCCTTAAAGGAAAGAATTTAAAAAAGAGAAAAGCGGTCAACACACTTAGCACCACCATAACCCCAAAATTCTTTAAGGACCTCTTGAGCGTATCGATATCATTTATTCCTACGGACATACCTATACCCAAAATTGGGCCCATAAGCGGGGAAATTAACATGGCACCAATAACTACGGCCGTAGAGTTTGCGTTCAAGCCAATGGAAGCAATAAAAATAGAACAGACAAGAATCCAAGATGTATGGCCTTTAAACGGGATATCCGCGATTATGGCTTCCTTGGTGGCATCTTGGTCCGTATTGGTACGAATATCCAAGAGTTCCGAAAGGAACTTCTTTACGCTCCCTAGGAGTCCCTGAAAATCCTTTTTCACCTCATCCCCACTATCCTGGGTATTGTCCGTAGGGGTAATATTATCTTGACCGAATTTTTCTTCCATAGTTATGCGTACTTTTCGCCAAAGTTTTCCTTAACCGAATTTAAGACCTTTTTTATATCCTGTTCCTTGGCTTTTGGATAAATCAAAAGTACATCTTCCTTATCCACGATGATATAATCCTTTAGCCCGTCAACTACAACAATCTTATCCTTGGGCGATCGAATCATATTACCCGTAGATTCTTCTGCCAACAACTTGGCGTTGACCACGGCATTTCCCATACTATCCTTATTCAACTTGTCGAATAAAGAACCCCAAGTTCCCAAATCGTTCCAATCAAATGTAGCTTCCAAAACATAGATGGCCTTTGATTTTTCTAAAATTGCATAGTCAATGGAAATATTTTCAGCTTTGGGGTAGTTCTTGGCAATAAAATCCTTTTCCTGAGATGTATTAAAACAGGAAATCCCACTGTTAAACAAACTAAATTGTGAAGGTTGAAAATTCTCAAAGGCCTGGACGATGGTCTTTACGCTCCACATAAAAATACCGGCATTCCACAAAAAGTTACCCTGAGCCAAAAATTCCTTTGCCGTTTCATAATCCGGTTTTTCGCGGAACTGATTAACTTTTTTTAATTGTTCTTCATCGGATTTATCAAACTCAATATATCCGAAACCTGTATTTGGAAAGGTTGGCTTTATGCCCAAAGTACAGAGTACCTCCTCCTTTTCACATTTATCAAAACATGCGGTCACATCCGCGGCAAAGGCATCTTCATCCTCAATCCAATGATCACTAGGTGCTACGATCATAACACCATTGGGATTCATTTTCTGGATTTTGAGTGCCGCATACAGAATGCAGGGAGCAGTGTTTCTCATGGCGGGTTCCAATACTACCTGATCTTGGTTTACCATAGGTAATTGCTCCAACACCAAATCATTGTATCGTTCATTGGTAAGAATCAGGATATTTTCAGTTGGAACAAATTTATTTAACCGTTGAAAAGTTTTTTGAATCAACGTGGTTCCTGTTCCCAACATATCATGAAACTGCTTTGGATAATCTGAAGTACTTATTGGCCAAAATCTTGACCCTACGCCACCTGCCATTAAAACGGCATAATAATTTTTATTCATCCTAATTGTTTATTAGTTCAACCTCTGCATTGGGCTGAAAAAGATATACTCTTCCGGTTTTGACCTCAACGCATTCAAATCTTTTAACTCTTTTATTGCCTTTTTTGAAAAGTTTGCCATTGTAAATCCTAAATATACTTCCGATAGGCAATTGAAAAACATAGGTCTTATTATTTTCATATTTGTCAAATTGCTGCAATGCAATGGATAATCTTGCATCTGTACTACTGCTTGCCTTAGGATTTTTAAAATGCAAGGCAAGCAAAGGAAGTAATTTGGATGGAAATATTTCAGGTCGCAAGAAGGGAAGCATTAAAAATTGAAAAGTGCGTTTCCATTCCACTCCATGCGGTTTTATGCTACGACCGTATTTTTCAAAAGCGACTAAATGGGCAATTTCATGTACAAGGGTTATTAAAAACCTGTATTCGTTCAAAGTAGCATTCACGGTAATCAAATGTTTTCCATCTGGAAGTCTTCTATAATCCCCATGTCTTGTAACCCGTTCATTTACAATTTTAAGGTGTACGCCATTGACCTTTATGAGCTGTAAACAAAGATCGACCGACCTTTCCGGTAAATATTTACCAAGTACTTGTTCCATTAAAACAAAAATACCCGAAAAAATAAGAATTTAATCGGAATGAATTCCATTAACAAAGCTTGCACAAAAAATACTGGAATATAAGAATGTACACTAAGGAGTTGAATTGGAAACCTGAATCAATTTTCCATTGAAAAGTTTATGTCCCGTAAGTGCAAAATCTTTAATATAAGTGGCCATTTCCAAAGCTGTCACTGGAGCCTCATAGCCCGGGAAAGCCTCTTCGAGCATTTCCGTTTGCACGGCCCCAAGGGCGAGAACGTTAAATGAAGGTCCAGTTTCTTTATATTCTTCCGCCAAAAGCTCAGTTAACGTGATTACGGCACCCTTACTGGAACTATATGCCGAAAGCCCGGGGAATTTCATGCTCCCTTGTACACCTCCCATGGAACTAACTGTAACTATATGTCCGTTTTTCTTCATATAGGGAATTATCATTCTGCTCATGGCCGCAACCCCAAATACATTAACCTCATACACCTTTTTAAATTCATCCAAAGAGGTTTCGG
>JAUIGC010000304.1 GCA_030429835.1 Bacteroidia bacterium | reverse complement strand
AAAGAAAGGCAATCAATACCGATACGCTAGGATCTGACTTTCCCCAAAACAGAAAACTATACAACAAAGCAATTAGAGTAAACGAAGAAAGTGCGACAAAGGAAAGGTTCCGCATACCAAAGCGAAGGACCAAGGTCCCGTTCGTCAAAGTTGAAAAGCCAATGGAAATGGCCAACCCCGCAAAGATGAGGGGGAAACTATCGGCCAAACCGTATAACTCCTCAAAGACGTGTTGCGCAGAACTCAAATAAACCAAAAAAGAGCCTGTAATCAATCCTGAAATTATGGTACAGGAAACGGTTTCCCTATATTTAAAAATTTCCTTGGTGCCTTTAACAAATACTGCAGTTTTAAAAGGCACTTTATACTCCGGTTTTAAAGTTTCTTCCTGCCTTTTAAAAAACCAGACACAAACCAAGAACGCAAAAAATAACTGGGCATAAAAAATACCTTCCCATCCGGAGAAACTCATGATGAACTTCCCAAAAGCTGGTGCAACAACAGGGATCAAAATAAAAAACGCCGTAACAAATGACATAATTTTCGCCATATAATCCCCTCTATACGTATCCCTAATTATGGAAATACTGATGGTACGCGGAGCGGAAAGCCCCACACCTTGAAATATCCTACCAACAATCATAATTTCCAAATTAGGGGCCAAAAGACAAATAATGCTGGCCACCCCAAAAACAGCAAACCCCATATACACAATAGGTTTTCTTCCCAAGCTGTCGGAAATAGGCCCAAAGAACAACTGCCCTACCCCCAAACCCAGAAATATCATGATAATCAATAATTGGTTTCTGGTGGGGTCCAGACTATTTATGGCTATTCCAATGTCCGAAATTGCAGGTATAAGTGCATCTATGGTTAACGCAACGATTGACATCAGCGAGGCCATTAAGGCCACGAATTCAAAGTTGGGTTTTACGTTTTCATTTTGCATTGTGCAAAAGTAAAGCTTACCAACAGAACGACTGTTATCCTTACTTCAATTTTAGGTTTTCCCTAAATTTGGTATCCAAATATGTATTTTTGAACAAAATATTCTGGAATATGCTGATTATTGGAATAGCGGGAGGAACAGGTTGTGGAAAAACTACGGTGGTAAACCAAATTATAAATGAATTGCCCAATGAAGAAGTTGGGGTTATTTCCCAAGATTCCTATTACAATGATCTTTCGCACCTTACTTTGGAAGAGAGAAGAAAAACGAATTTTGACCATCCCAATTCCATTGACTTCAAACTATTGGAAAAGCATCTAAAAGCCTTGAAGGCGGGTGAATCCGTGGAACAACCGGTCTACTCTTTTTTGGAGTGTAACCGTACCCAGAAGACCGTACCCACACACCCAAGAAAGGTAATGATCGTTGAAGGTATCCTTATTTTGACCAATGCCGAAATAAGAAATATGTGCGACATTAAGATTTTTGTTCATGCCGATACGGACGAGCGTTTAATCCGGAGGTTAAAGCGCGATGTTAATGAACGTGGCTGGAATTTGGACGAGACTTTGGAAAACTATCAGACTGTTATAAAGCCTATGCACGACCAATTTATAGAACCCACAAAGGAGTATGCGGATATCATCATTCCAAATAATAAGTATAATACTGTCGCCGTTGAAATAGTGAGAAGCATTATTAATGAAAAATTGGCCGAAGCTTAATGAAACTCAAGGAGCTTAAAGAAAAAAAATGGTTCAAGATCATGACCAACATCTATGTTCTGGTCCTTACCGTATTCGTTATTTGGATGGTTTTTTTTGACACCAACTCCCTCCTGATCCATTTGGAGTTAAAACGTGAAATCAATAAACTAGAAAAAACACAGGAATTTCTAAAAAAGGAAATCGCAAAGGACAAAAAGGTAATCGAAAAACTTTCCAGTGAGGAGGAATTGGAAAAATTTGCCCGGGAAGAATATTATCTTAAGAAGAAAAACGAGGAAATCTATCTAATCGAATACGAGGATAGCCTTAAGTTAAAGGAAAAAAATAAATAATTCTTCTTTTGGGATTTTTGTACCGGTTCGAAAATTTCTACATAAAGTTTTGAAATATAAAACTTTAACGCTATTTTAATGAAAAGCTTTTGGTTATTCACCTAGTGTTAACAAAATCCTTTTATCAGCCCCACAAATAATCGTATTTTTACGGCCTAACTTACTATGAATATGGGCAAGATTATTGCTATTGCGAATCAGAAAGGTGGTGTAGGTAAGACCACTACCACCGTAAACTTGGCCGCCTCATTGGGCGTGCTTGAAAAGAAAGTTTTGTTGATTGACGCAGACCCCCAAGCAAATGCCACCTCCGGACTAGGTATTGATGTGGAAAGTGTTGAACTAGGTACTTACCAGCTCTTGGAGCATACCAAAACAACCAAAGAGGCCATTATTCCAACTACCTCGCCCAATGTTGACCTTATCCCTGCGCACATAGATTTAGTGGCCATAGAAATTGAATTGGTGGACAAGGACGAGCGTGAGTACATGCTGAAAAAAGCCATAATAGATACTAAGAACGATTATGATTATATTCTTATAGACTGTGCCCCTTCCCTAGGTCTGTTGACCCTTAATGCA
>JAUIGC010000303.1 GCA_030429835.1 Bacteroidia bacterium | reverse complement strand
AGAATAGCGCGGAGTTCAATCCACAAATTTTTCTATTTCCCATGGAGGATTGGCATCTTAGGGGCAGTTTTGAAAATGGAAAACAAGTAGGAGGCCGCATCAAATATGTTTGGCTTTTTGGCATTATAGGGGCATTTGTGCTACTACTGGCCTGCATCAACTTTATGAACCTGAGTACCGCACGATCTGAGAAAAGGGCCAAGGAGGTAGGTATTCGTAAATCTATCGGCTCTCAGAAGGGTCAGTTGGTCTATCAGTTTTTAAGTGAGTCTTTTTTGGTAGTTCTTTTTGCGTTTGTTTTGGCTCTGGTCATGGTACTTCTTTCATTGAACGGTTTTAATGAACTGTCCAAAAAGGAAATCTCCTTTCCTTGGGCCAATGGTACGTTTTGGCTGGTGTCCCTTGGGTTTATCTTGTTCACTTCTTTATTGGCGGGAAGTTATCCTGCGCTATATCTTTCCTCCTTTAGACCTGTAGATGTCCTGAAAGGTTCTTTTAAGGCCGGCAAGTACGCTGGTCTTCCTAGAAAGATATTGGTGGTGTTACAGTTTACGGTTTCCGTGGCTTTTATCATTGGCACCGTTATCGTAATGCAGCAAATCAATTACGCAAAAAATCGACCGGTAGGCTATGATAAGGAAGGTCTCATCCAGATACCTACCTTCAGTCAAGATTTTGTGGGTAAATATGATTTAATGCGAAGCGAGTTTATAGGTTCTGGAGCAGTGGTAGAAATGTCCACTTCCAGTAGTCCCACAACGCAGATTTGGTCCAATAGAAGTGGATTTACCTGGGAGGGAAAACCGGAAGGTTTTCAGGAAGATTTGGCCTGGACCGAGGTTTCACCGGAATATGCCAAGTCGCTCAACTTAAAAATAGTAGAGGGTAGGGATTTTTCAAGGGAGTATGCCACGGATTCCTTGGGCGTACTCATCAATGAAACCGCTAAAAAATATTTGGGTATGCCAGACCCAGTGGGTAAACTTTTAAAAGACGATGATGAGGAAGACCCAGGGCCTCCCTTGAAAATTATTGGGGTAGTACAGGACATGATTACCCAATCTCCTTACGAACCCGTGAAACAGGGTATTTACGTGTATGATCGGTTCAATAATGGGAGTTATTATAACCTTAGATTGAACCCGGACCAAAGTGCTGGACAGAATTTAGCGGTAGTAGAAAGGGTATTCAAGGAGCACTTCCCCGATATCCCATTTGAATACGAGTTTGTGGATAGTCAGTATGGAGAAAAGTTTGCTTCGGAAGAACGCATAGGAACCCTGTCCGGGGTCTTCACGGCTTTGGCCATTTTGATCAGTTGTCTTGGGCTTTTTGGACTTACATCCTTCGTTGCGGAGCAGCGCAAGAAGGAAATAGGCGTTCGTAAGGTATTGGGGGCATCTATATTCAACGTATGGAACATGCTTTCCAAAGACTTTTTAAAGCTGGTCATCATTTCTTGTTTTATCGCTGTCCCCATTGCCTATTTCATTATGAACGGATGGCTGCAAGAATATCCGTATCGAGTTGTCTTAAAGTGGTGGATTTTTGCCTTGGCTATGTTGGGAGCACTCGGTGTAACCTTACTTACGGTAAGTTTTCAGGCGATTAAGGCCGCCAAGGCCAACCCAGTAAAAAGTTTACGAACGGAGTAAGCAAGTCCAAACAACAAGATTTCCCGGAATTTTAAAACGCATAGGAACACCCAAAAAGTAACCAAAGCATAATTCCATAAATCTTTATCATACTAGTAAAAGGTTGTAAATATATTGTACATGTTTTGTCCAAATATTTTACAGTCTCTTGATGTATATAAAATTTAAGTGTTTTAAAATCAGATGTTTATTGAAGTGGCATGAAATTAGTTTTACAAAATAAAACTAGGTTCATCATCTCATCAAGAAACGAATAGTATGTTTAAAAACCACTTAAAAATCGCTTGGCGAAATATAAAAAAGGACAAACTCTTCACCATTATCAAAATAGGCGGTTTTTCCATTGGGATAGCAGCATGCTTGTTAATAGCCCTTTTTATAAATAATGAGTTGAGCTATGATAGCCACTACCAAAAAAAGGATAGAATATTTAGGGTGGTAATGCAGGGAACCATGGATGGAGAGGTTTTGAAAAGTGTTCATTTTCAAAGACTTTTTGCAGAAACTTTGGAATCGACCTATCCAGAAATTGAGAAAGCCGGTAAAATAAATACAAGCGAATTGTTTGGTGCGGGAAAGAGGACAATGAGAATTCAGGGGTCTTCACAAAACATGTTGGACGACGGTTTTGTTTTTGCCGATCAGCGGGCAGTAGAGATATTGGAATTGGACTTTTTGGAGGGTAATAGGGATGAGGTTTTTAAAAACCCTAGCAGTATAATACTCACCGAAGAAAAGGCCCAAAGGTATTTCCCAAATGGCGATGCATTAGGAAAGACCTTGTTTTTGGATGATAATACGGACAAGCCCTACACCATAACGGGAATTGTAAAAAATAATCCCGCTATCAAATCCCATTTTGATTTTGATTTTTTACTCGTCATAGAAGACAAAAATACCAGTTGGACCACAACCAATTATTTTACCTATGTGCTTGTGGATGAAAACACCAATATCCCTGC
>JAUIGC010000069.1 GCA_030429835.1 Bacteroidia bacterium | reverse complement strand
AATAATGGTTTCTATTATTTCCATGCGCCCATCATTACGGGATCCGATGCTGAAGGCGCTGGTGAAATGTTCCGCGTGACCACATTAGATGAAAAGAACCCACCCCTAAACGATGATGGAAGGGTAAATTTCAAGGAAGACTTTTTTGGCAAGGAAACCAATTTAACCGTTTCGGGACAATTGGAGGCCGAAGCCTATGCCATGGCCTTGGGCAAGGTTTATACCTTTGGACCTACCTTTAGGGCCGAAAACTCCAATACCTCTAGGCACTTGGCAGAGTTTTGGATGATCGAACCGGAAATGGCATTCTACGATTTGGATGCCAACATGGATTTGGCAGAAGACTTCATTAAAAGTGTTCTCAAGTACGTTCTAGAAAATTGTGAGGAAGATCTTTTGTTTTTGGAAAATAGGCTTTTGGAAGAGGAAAAATCAAAACCTCAAACAGAACGCAGTGAAATGCCTCTTATTGAAAAACTAAAGTTTATCACCGACAATAACTTTAAGCGTGTCACCTATACGGAAGCCATTGAAATATTGAGGAACAGCAAACCGAACAAAAAGAAGAAGTTCCAGTATTTAATCGATGAATGGGGTGCAGATCTTCAAAGTGAGCATGAGCGCTACTTGGTAGAAAAGCATTTTAAGTGTCCCGTAATCCTTTTTGATTATCCCGCAAAAATAAAGGCATTCTATATGCGTTTAAATGAGGATGGGAAGACCGTTAGGGCCATGGATATTCTTTTTCCGGGAATAGGGGAAATTGTAGGAGGTTCACAAAGAGAGGAACGTTTGGATGTCCTTAAGGAAAAAATGGCCGCTCTCGATATACCCGAAGAAGAGTTATGGTGGTACCTAGATTTAAGAAAATTTGGTACGGCCGTTCATAGTGGTTTTGGATTAGGATTTGAACGCTTGGTTTTGTTTGCCACCGGTATGGGGAACATTAGGGATGTCATACCTTTCCCAAGAACACCTCAAAATGCTGAATTTTAAGGGTATTTGGTTATTTTTATAGATAACAGAAAAAAAGAATGTTAAAGCAGCACTTACAATTTAAGCTTTCCCAGAAGTTGTCTCCTCAACAGATTCAGTTGATGAAGTTGATTCAGCTTCCTACACAGGCGTTTGAGCAACGTTTGAAACAGGAACTGGAAGAGAATCCCGCATTGGAAAGTGGTAAGGAAGATTTGGAGAATGCTTCAGATGATTATGAGGATATTTATGACAATGAGAGTGATAGTGAGACCATTGCTGCAGACGATATCAATATTGATGACTATTTAAGTGACGACGAGGTACCCGATTACAGAACACAGTCGAACAATTATAGCTCGGACGACGAGGAAAAGAGTGTGCCCTATGCATCTGGAACAACGTTCAATCAATACTTAATAAATCAATTAAACACGGTATACCTCAACGACGAGGAGTGGGCCATTGCCGAATTTTTAGTCGGGAGTGTGGATGAAAGCGGGTACATAAGAAGACCTATTTCCGATATATTGGATGATTTGGCCTTCACTCAGAATGTTTATACGGACGAGGAAACCATAAAAAAGGTATTGGCAATTGTACAGGAATTGGATCCACCAGGGGTGGCCGCAAGATCTTTGGAAGAATGCCTTATAATTCAATTGGAGCGAAAGGAAATTACCCCAAGTATTGAATTGGCCATCTCTATACTAAAAAAGTCTTTTGATCAGTTCTCTAAAAAACATTACAAAAAGCTCATTCAAAAGCATAATGTAACTGAGGAAGAATTAAAAGACGCAATAACAGAAATTGAAAAACTGAACCCGAAACCTGGAGGTTCCTATTCCGGAAATAACCGAATCATAGAACACGTGGTGCCAGATTTTTCCATTCGAATAGTGGAGGGAGAGCTGGAGCTCAGTCTCAATGGACGCAACGCACCAGAATTACATGTTTCGAAGGAGTATAGCAACATGCTTAAGGGATACAAGGAATCTAAGGATAAAACCAAATCCCAAAAGGACACGGTTCTTTTTATCAAACAAAAGTTAGACGCTGCCAAATGGTTTATTGATGCCATAAGACAGCGACAACAGACTTTGTTCATTACAATGAACGCCATTATGCAATATCAAAAGGAGTACTTTTTAACCGGTGATGAAAGAAATTTACGTCCGATGATACTTAAGGATATTGCGGATAAAATCGATATGGACGTAAGTACGGTTTCCAGGGTGGCCAATAGCAAGTACGTGGACACCCCCTATGGCACAAAGTTGATAAAGGAGTACTTTTCCGAATCCATGAAGAACGAACAGGGAGAAGATGTTTCTACCAAGGAAATCAAAAAAATTCTGGAAACGGTTATTAAAAATGAAGAAAAAAGAAAGCCTTTAACTGATGATAGACTAGCCGCTATTTTAAAGGATAAAGGATATCCAATCGCAAGACGAACCGTCGCCAAATACAGGGAACAATTAGGAATCCCCGTCGCAAGACTACGAAAAGAGATTTAATGAAATTTTTCTTTAAGGTTATATCCTTTATATTCCATCCCATTTTTGCGCCTATAGCAGGTACCATGGCCTATTTTCTATCGACGCCCAAGTACAGTCCCTTAGAATTACAAAGTGGCAATATACTCCCTATCTTTATTCTAACCATAATTATTCCAATCATTGCCTTCTTGATATTAAAAAACTTGGGAGTTGTTACCTCGGTGTTTCTTAATTCCGTTTCCGAAAGAAAATATCCCCTATTAATTCATATTATACTACTCGGCTTGATACTTCTAAAGGTCATCCCCAACAATTACATAGCTGAACTCTATTTTTATTTCGTAGGTCTTATGGGTGCAGCTTTTTGTAGTTTGTTTTTACTTTATTTCAATTTTAAAACAAGCCTGCATAGCGTAGGAGTTTCTGGAATACTCATGTACCTCATTACCCTAAGTATACATTTTGAAATAAATATTATCATTGCCATTGGTTTAATGACTTTTTTTACGGGAATAGTGTCCTCCGCCAGATTATATTTAAAGGCACACACAAAATCAGAGGTTATTGTAGGTCTTCTAATTGGACTGCTGACCCAACTACTTACCGTTAAATTTTGGCTATAGAATATAGAAAATTAGGCCGACCCTTAAGGATTTAAGACCAATGGATTCATTATTCAAAAGGGCCTTATCACTAAACAAATCAGTTAGGGAATAGTAAATATGGACATTAAAAGTATTGTATCCAACATTAAAAGTAGGCCCATATTGGAATCTATTTACATCGCTATTGAAAAATCCATCCTTATATTCAGAGGTCACCAATTTTGATCTTGCGCCTACGACATATCCAAATTTCAATCCCGCATAAATTCTCCAAAACTTATAGTCTGAAGGCGTGGAATTCCTCCATCTAAACTCCAGGGGAAACTCAATTAAATGGGTCTCAATTTTACTTCTTTTAAAACCACCTGCCAATCCACCAATATCATATGAAAATCCATTAGAAACCTCCCTAACGATCAAATTGGAGTAATATGTGTTCAATGCCAAACCCATGCCTATACCTAGCGCTTTTGTACCTCCTCTGTTCAAAGGTATATCCTTTATAAAACCACCTTGGAGTCCATAAGATAAATTTCGTTGATTCAAGTCATTCGGCCTATTTCTAATAAAATTATAGGTAATACCCATATAAAATTGATCTTCGAAATAACGCTGGCTGTCACTTTCTAGAGGTGATGAATTCCCTTGAGATAAACAACAAATAGAACAACAAAAAGACAGTACGAATATAAATAGCCTCATAAAGTCAAAATTAAACAAATAAAAAACGCTTCAAATAATTTTGAAGCGTTTTAAAAAGTTTGAAAAATTACAATCTATTGAAGGTTCCTAAATGCATCACCTTCATATGTAGTATAGTTTACTTTTAATGCATTTACCTTACGTAACTCCTGTTTGATATCCGATATAAGCCCCATACTGGCATTTTTATCTACCTTTAAAGCAGTTGTTAATACATTCTGAAGTTCCTGCGGCTTTTTAGCCCTCTCCATTAAAATATAGTCTCCAACCTCAGACGGTTTGGCAAACTTATCATTTAATTGTATTTGTGGTTCTGTACCATATACTCTTTCATACTCCTTTGTCGGCTTTCCAACATAGATATATATTACCCTGTCCTTTTTTTCAAGTTTTTTAACCTCATTGGCATTAGGCAACACGTTCTCTACTTTAAGGGAACTATCCTTCATAACCGTTACCGTCATAAAGAAGAACAAAAGCATAAATACAATGTCAGGAAGTGAAGCAGTTGATACCGCTGGCACTTCTCCATCTTTTTTCTTTGCAAATTTAGACATAGTGTTTTAGTTTTCTTCTTAATTAATTGGTGGTAGTTTCAGCTTCTGACAACTTTTGAGGAAACAAGTCCTGGATTCTTTTAACCTTTTCCTTTAGTTCTTCTTTAGTCTCGTCCGAAGTTTCAGGATTTAAATATTCCGCTTCCATATCCACAAAGTTCTTTCCGTAAAGTCTCTGGGCCTCCCTATCCCTTAAATCGTTATATGCACCTACCAATTCATTCTGAACCGTTATATAGGTTGAATATTTGGTTTCCCTATCATTCTTAAGGGAGATAATTGCCTTTCCAGGACTATCGGATGAGGAAGCATCCCTAGCTCCCTTGCAATAGCTGCAATAATCAGGACTTCCTTGAGGCGCACCTCCGTTGTCCAAAAATGCCATGGCTTTTTCCCTTAAATCTGAAATTTCAATCAATTGATCATCAGCCAGTAATTGACCATTCTTATTGATATTGACCTGAAAGATATTCTTCTGCTTAATTACAACATCCTGATCTGGCGGTTCAATTGGAGGCAACATACGGTCTAAGCCTGCATCCGTTTCAATGGTAGTCGTTACCAAGAAAAAGATGAGCAGTAGAAACGCTATGTCCGCCATGGAACCTGCATTTACTTCTGGTGCTCCTGCTCTTCTAGCCATAATTTAGTTTTTTATTTACCGAATAATTTCTTAACCCCAGGAAGTACCATCAAGAAAACGGCAACTACCGTCAAAATGAAAAATACGTTCAATCCCATTCCAATTTTCTTCACTGTAGATTCGCTGGACATTGCCATATACTCTGGTGCAACATCTGTACCACTTGAAAGCACATATGATATGCCTACAACTATTGCTAATCCCACAACAACAAAAAGGGTTTTTTTAAGACCTTGAGGGTTAGAAAATAAATTCTTTAACGTGAACAATAATGCGGCCACCACAGCAATTCCCAAAAGAATATATGTGATAATGAACATTCCGTTCATGGCACCGCTTTGAGCTGCCTCGGCTGCGGGCATATCGCTACTTGGCAACATATACCAAAGCACAGCACTTAGCAAGCCAATGACAATCAATGCTATTTTTATTATTTTTTGCATAATATTTTTAGGTATTAAAAGTGGAACTTATTTTTTGTGGTCTACCAACATATCGATCAAAGTGATCGAGGAATCCTCCATATCGTTTACAATACTGTCGATTTTCGCGATGATGTAGTTGTAAAAGATTTGAAGTATGATAGCCGTAATAAGACCAAATACCGTAGTCAATAAAGCCACCTGAATATCACCAGCAATAAGTGAAGCACTTAAGTTACCCACTGCAGCAATCTTTTGGAAGGCCTGAATCATACCAATTACCGTACCCATGAACCCAAGCATAGGTGCAATAGCAATAAACAAAGACAACCAAGAAACATTTTTCTCCAATTGTCCCATTTGAACACCACCATAAGCAACAACAGCTTTTTCTGCGGATTCAACACTTTCCCCAGCTCTATCCAAACCTTGATAATAAATGGAAGCAACAGGACCTTTAGTATTTCTACATACTTCTTTGGCAGCCTCTACACCTCCAGAAGCTAAAGCATCTTCAACTTGTTGCTTCAACTTAGCGGTATTTGTACTTGCCATATTCAAATAAATAATTCTTTCTATAGCTACGGCCAAACCAAGAATTAAACACAAAAGAACGATTCCCATGAAGCCTGCGCCACCTTGGATAAACTGTTCTTTCAATATTTGGTTAAATCCTCTCTCCGCCTCAGGAGCTGCATCTTGAACTAGCAAAGCTACTGCCGCCACTTTTGCACTTACCATATTTGTACCTGCTACAAACGCCCCAGCTACTGCTAGGCTTGGAAATAATTTTTTCATTTTTTCAAACTTAAATTAGTTAGTTAATAGGGTTAAAGATAAAAAAAAATCAATATAAAAAAAGTAAAACTTACTTGCAGAGAGGAAGGGATTCGAACCCTCGATACACTTTTGGTGTATACACACTTTCCAGGCGTGCGCCTTCGACCACTCGGCCACCTCTCTAGTTTAGCCTTTTTAAAGGTTGGGCAAATAACAAAAAAAATATTAGACAATAAAATTATACCCGTTAATTTTAGTGCATTTCTCCACGAAGGGAAGTTTCAAAAACTGTTTTAAAGTGTTTGCCGGACACTCCACTTCCCAACATGTACATAGCCTTTGAAATAGCGGCCTCCGTGGTAATATCCTTACCATTAATAACTTGCATTTGCTTTAAGTGGGAACTGGTTTCATATTTACCCATAATTACACCACCACCAGAGCATTGGGTCACATTAATTATATGCAATCCGTTCTCAATGGATTTTTTTAAAGAATTCAAAAACCAATCCGCTGTTGAGGCATTTCCAGATCCATAAGTTTCCAAAATCAATGCCTTTAAACCATCAGTTTGCAGAACACTTTCCAAAACCGATTTATTTATTCCTGGGAAAAGTTTCAAGACAGCAACATTTTCATCCATTTTTTTATGGACTACTAAACTTTTGTTTTTCCGTCTTGGAAGGAGGTACTCCGTGAATACATTCAGATGGACCCCAGATTCCGCTAAATGGGGATAATTGAAGGACGCGAAGGCCTGAAAGTTTTCCGCATTTATTTTGGTGGTCCTGTTACCCCGGTACAACTTATATTCAAAATACAGACCAACTTCCCTTATTACGGGCACTCCCTTAGATTGAAGAGCCGCAATCTGAATGGATGTAATAAGGTTTTCCTTGGCATCTGTACGTAAATCCCCAATAGGTAATTGAGAACCCGTTAAAATCACGGGCTTATCCAAATTCTCCAATAAAAAGCTAAGTGCAGATGCCGTATAGCTCATGGTGTCGCTTCCATGCAAAACTACAAAACCATCATAATCAGAATAATTTTCTTCTATAATTGTGGCAATCTTGACCCATTCCTTAGGATTCATATTAGAGGAATCTATCGGATTTTCAAATGAAATGGAGTTAATGGAACAGTCCAATTGATTCAATTCTGGAATATGTTTCAGGAGTTTATTAAAATTGAAAGACTTTAAAGCTCCCGATTCATAATCTTTTACCATACCAATGGTACCACCAGTATACAACAATAAAATTTTTCTCATGTCCAAACTCATGCCCTACCTTATTTAGATACCGAATACTTCCTTGGAATTAGCCGTTGTAATTTGGGCGACTTTTTCTTTATCCATTTCATAAAGTGCAGCTACCTTTTCCAATACATTGACCACATAGGAACTCTCATTCCGTTTTCCCCTAAAGGGAGTGGGAGCTAGGTAAGGGGAATCCGTTTCCAAAACGATATTATTAATATCGATTTGATTCAAAAAGGTATCAATCTTACCATTTTTAAAGGTAACCACACCCCCTATTCCCAGTTTCATATGGCAATCAATTGCCTTTTTGGCCTGTTCCAAACTACCGGTAAAACAATGAAATATACCTCTCAAGTCACCGTCTTTTTGCTCTTCCAAAATCTGAAAGACCTCATCAAAAGCATCCCTGCAATGAATCACAATGGGTAGTTTATTTTTTTTGGCCAGTTGAATCTGAAACCTAAATGCTTCCTGTTGCTGCTTTAAAAATGATTTCTCCCAATATAAATCTATTCCTATTTCACCAATAGCATAATATTCATTCTCGTTCAATACCCTTTCCACATGGGCCAATTCCTCCAGAAAGTTTTCCTTTACATGGGTTGGATGTAGCCCGGCCATTAAAAAAACATGCTCTGGATATCTGTTTTTCAAGTCCAACATTCTCTTGGTATAGGCAGAATCTATAGCTGGAATAAAAAAACGAGATACCCCTTTATCCAAGGCCCTTTTCATTATTTGATCCCTATCTTCATCAAATGCTTCGCTATATAAATGCGTATGTGTATCGGTTATAATCATAGGACAAAAATAGGCTTATCTTTGACTTATAATATCATTCATCAATCTAGAATTTAGAAATTAGACCTCAACAGAATTTAAATGAGCTCACTTAAAAAGTTTCTTAAGAAGCAGGGATACCACCGGATTCCAATGACCCTTACCAATACCAATCATTTGGAAATATCAGCTAAAATCAACAATAAAATGGGCAGGTTTATTTTGGATACCGGAGCATCAAATACCTGTATCGGTTTTGACAAAATTGAATTTTTCAATTTGAAATCCAAAGAATCCAAAATAAAAGCCGCTGGTGCCGGTGCTACTGACATGGAGACCTTAACCTCTAAAAAAAACCATATTGAAATAGGCAAATGGAAAAGAAAAAAACTAAAAATTGTTCTTTTTGACCTTGTTCATGTAAATACGGCATTAGTCACCCATAATGCCCAGCCCGTAGATGGTATAATTGGTGCCGATATTCTTAACAAAGCAAAGGCCATTATCGATTACAAAAAAAAGTTTCTTTACCTAAAGTCCAACAAGCAATAAAACAAAAAGCACCGAAATTTCGGTGCTTTTTGTTTTGATAGGAAAATGTATTCTACATTTCCAATGCTTTCTTCACATTATTATCCATCAACAATTCCTCCGGACTTTCCAATGCCTCTTTAACGGCAACCAAGAACCCTACGGACTCCTTCCCATCTATGATTCTATGGTCATAGGATAAGGCAACATACATTATTGGTGCTATTGCAATGGCACCATCCCTGGCCACCGGTCTTTCAACAATATTATGCATACCCAAAATTGCACTCTGAGGAGGATTTATAATAGGCGTGGACAACATGGAACCAAACACCCCTCCATTGGTAATGGTAAAGGTGCCTCCTGTCATTTCATCCACCGTAATTTCACCTTCCCTAGCGCGTATCGCCAATCTTTTCACCTCAGCCTCAATCCCTCTAAAAGTAAGGTTTTCAGCATTTCTAATCACGGGAACCATTAAACCCTTGGGTCCGGATACAGCAATACTGATGTCACAAAAGTCATAAGAAATCATTTCCTTTCCATCGATCATGGAATTAACCGCTGGATACATTTCCAAAGCCCTTACGACAGCTTTTGTAAAGAAGGACATAAATCCAAGTCCTACTCCATGCCTTTCCTTGAACTCCTCTTTATATTGATTTCGCAATTCGAAAATTGCCGACATATCCACCTCGTTAAAGGTAGTTAACATCGCAGTTTCATTCTTAGCGGACACCAAACGCTCAGCCACCTTTCTCCTTAACATGGATAGTTTTGAGCGTGTTTCCCCTCGGCTACCCCCTGTAACGGGAGAGCCCATGGAAGGTTTGGCATCCATGGCATCTGACTTTGTAATCCTACCATCACGGCCAGTACCTGAAACACTTGATGCATCAATACCTTTTTCATTAAGTATTTTCTTAGCTGCCGGAGACGCCACTCCTGATGCGTAAGTTTCCTTTGCTTGAGGAGGTTGAGAAGCTTTTTGACTATCTTCCTTCTTGTCCTTTTCTGCCTTTTGACTATCTAAATCCTTTTCGGCATTGCTCGAAGAACCTTCGTCACCTCCTGAAGATGAACTAGCCGCCTTACTGGCGCCATTGGGCTTTTCTGCACTGGTATCGATCAAACAAACGACCGCACCCACGGCAACAGCATCGCCCACTTCCGCCTTTAGGGTTATAGTTCCACTGGCCTCTGCAGGTAACTCCAAAGTAGCCTTGTCCGAATCTACCTCTGCAATTGCCTGGTCTTTCTCCACAAAGTCACCATCCTCTACCAACCACTCGGCGATTTCAACTTCTGTTATGGATTCCCCTGGTGAGGGAACTTTCATTTCTAGAATCATTCTTTCTATAATTTGATATTCTTAATTCTTACTTTTTGGTTTGGACATATTATCCTTGGTCTTATCGAAAACGTAGTCTATCACTTGTTGATGTCTTGCCTTTGACCTAACGGCACTACCTGCTGCCGGTGCGGCATAAAATCTTCTGGAGGCCACCCTAAATTTATTAACATCGCTAAAATGCATCAACAAATGGCTCCAAGCCCCCATGTTCCTAGGTTCTTCCTGTGCCCATACAATATCATCGGCATTTTTATACTTCTTGATAATATCCTTCATCTGTTGCTCGGGCAAGGGAAATAATTGTTCCAATCGTACCAAAGCTACATCCTCCCGATTTAACTCCTCCTTAACGGCCAACAAATCATAATAGAACTTACCAGTACAGAAAACCAAGCTTTTCACTTTCTTGACATCCGCCATGGCATCGTCTATGACCTCCTTAAAACTGCCATTGGACAACTCTTCAACAGTGGAGACTGCCTTTGGATGTCTTAACAGACTCTTTGGCGTAAAGATAATCAACGGCTTTCTAAAATTTGCCTTCATTTGCCTTCTTAGGATATGGAACATTTGGGCCGGCGTTGTAACATCGGCAATGTACATATTGTCCCTGGCACACAATTGAAGGTAACGCTCCATTCTTGCCGAGGAATGTTCAGCCCCTTGGCCTTCATACCCATGTGGCAGAAGCATCACCAGTCCATTCTGCAACTTCCATTTATCCTCTGCAGCGGAGATATACTGATCGATCATAATCTGCGCCCCATTGCTGAAATCCCCAAATTGGGCTTCCCAAATGGTCAAGGTATTTGGGCTTGCCATGGCATAACCATAATCAAAACCGACCACCCCATATTCTGACAATAGGGAGTTATAAATTTGGAATTTGCCTTGGTCCTTGGATATATTGTTCAACAATAGAACTTCTTCTTCGCTCTCCTCGACCTTCATAACCGCGTGTCTGTGGGAGAACGTTCCCCTTTCAACATCCTGACCGGACATTCGAACGCCAAAGCCTTCCTGAAGTAAAGTACCATAAGCCAACAATTCGCCCATGGCCCAATCCAAGGAATCGTCCTCAAAGTACATTTTATGTCGGTCTTTCACCAACTTCTCCACTTTGCGCAAAAACTTTTTCCCTTTTGGCAGCTCAGTGATGACTTTGGCAATATCAGTTAGCTTTTCCTTATCAAAGGTAGTATCTACAGGATCCATCATCTCCCATTCCCGTACATTTTCAAACCCTTTCCACTCATCGGCCATAAAAGGGGTAATGACGGTCTTGTCCTCTTTTCTGGAGTCCTCGAGTTTTTCCTCAAGACTATCTTTATATTGTTTTTCCAGCTCGGCCACATATCCCTCATCTATTACTCCTTCCTTTATCAACCGCTCTGCATAAATATCACGAGGGTTCTTATGTTTTGCTATGGCCTTGTACAGTTTTGGCTGCGTAAACCTGGGTTCATCACCCTCGTTATGCCCGTATTTTCTGTAGCCCAAAAGATCAATAAATACGTCCTGCTCAAATTGCATCCTATACTCCAAAGCGAACAATGCAGCATGGACAACAGCTTCTGCATCATCAGCATTTACATGCAATACCGGACTCAAAGTTACCTTACCAACATCTGTACAATATGTAGAACTTCTTGCATCCAAATAATTCGTGGTAAACCCAATTTGGTTATTTACAACGATATGTATGGTGCCCCCAGTTTTATACCCGTCCAAACTAGCCATTTGAACCACTTCATATACAATACCTTGGCCGGCAATCGCCGCATCGCCATGTACTACAATGGGAAGGACCTTTGAAAAATCATCTTGATAATGGGCATCTTGCTTTGCCCTGGTTATACCTTCAACGACAGCACCCACCGTTTCCAAATGGGATGGATTTGGCGCAATATTCATTCGAATCTTATTACCGTTATCGGACATTCGGTCCGAGGTCCAGCCCAAATGGTATTTTACGTCCCCATCAAAAATCTCTTGCTCATAATCCTTGCCATCGAATTCACTGAAAATATCCTTGGCTGACTTCCCAAAAATATTGGTGAGCACATTTAGGCGGCCCCTGTGGGCCATTCCCATTACGAACTGTTTTACACCCATTTCAGCGGCACGCTCCACTATCACGTCCAAAGCGGGTATCAATGACTCATTACCCTCCAGTGAAAATCGCTTTTGGCCTACATATTTAGTATGCAAAAAGCCTTCAAAGGACACGGCCTGATTCAGCTTTTTGAGGATATGCTTTTTTCGTTCCGGACTAAAGTTGGGGTGATTGTCATTGACGTTAATCCAATTCTGGATCCATTTTATGCTTTCGGGCTTTCGAATATACATATACTCTACCCCAATCGAATCACAGTAAATACTGGTCAAATGGGCAATAATCTCACGAAGTGAACTAGGGCCGATGCCTATTATATCACCTGCATTAAAAACAGTGTCCAAATCGGCATCCGTCAATCCAAAATTATCGATAGAAAGGGTAGGCTCATAACGCCTTCTTTCGCGCACCGGATTCGTTTTCGTAAAAAGGTGCCCCCTGCTTCTATAACCATCGATCAACCTAATTACCTGAAACTCCTTTTGCAAGGATTCCGGCATTTCTACCTGATTTCCATTTATTGTAACGGTAGTTCTATTCTCAGGGTCTATATCCAATTCGTCCAACGAACTTTCAATACCAAAATCAAATCCCTGAAAAAAAGCTCGCCAACTGGGCTCAATACTATCCGGATTGATTAAATACTTGTCATATAACTCGGAAAAATAGGAGGTATGAACAGCATTCAAAAAGGAATATTTATCCATGAATTACTTTCTGTATCTTTAGAAGAAATTTGAACAAAAATACAACATTTACGATATCTAACAGAAAGTTGGAAGCGTTTATTGAAAAAAATAATGTTTAAAACAAATTTTTAAAAACTATTATGAAAAATTGGATTTTTATCGGTTTTGTTACAATTTTTCAGGTGATATGCCATGCCCAATCCTCTAATAGTGACTCCAACTTTTTCGGTAGGGTAAGATATGGAGGAAGTCTTGGAATGGGATTTTTTAATGGTGGATTCAATATCAATGTTTCTCCTAGTGCAATTTATCCCGTAACCAATGAATTTTCCGCAGGGGCCAGCCTTAATTTCAATTATGCCAAATTCAACGATGAAAAACTTTTGGCCTATGGAGGAAGCATTTTGTCCCTTTATAACCCAATCCCTCAAATACAACTTTCCGCAGAATTTGAGCAACTTAGAATAAACAGATCTTTGGAAGCCGTTCCATATACCCTAGAGGACAATTATTGGCTGCCTGCCTTATTTTTAGGTGTAGGTTATAGTACTTATAATGTTACATTTGGCTTACGCTATGATTTGCTTTACAACGACAATAAAAGTATTTACGGAAATGCATTGATGCCATTTGTTCGGGTATATTTTTAAACAATTAATTCGCCTCACCAACCAATAACCAAACCAACCAATATGAATAAACTGAAAAACAGATACCTCTCCCTTGATGTTTTTAGGGGATTGGATGTGGCTTTAATGATCATTGTAAATTCTCCCGGCAATGGAGAAACCAGTTTCGCCCCTTTAAAACATGCCGAGTGGCATGGGTTTACCTTAACGGACCTTGTTTTTCCCACCTTTTTATTTGTGGTTGGGAACGCCATGAGCTTCAGTATGAAAAAGTATGAGACCCTAGGAGATGTCGCCTTTTTCAAAAAAGTATTGAAGCGATTTGCCATTATATTTCTATTGGGATTCTTAATGTATTGGTTCCCGTTTTTTGAAAACGGAACGCTAAAACCTCTTGCCGAAACCCGAATATTCGGCGTTCTTCAGCGCATTGCCCTGTGCTATCTTTTTGCTTCTATTCTAGTCTATTATTTCAAAACACGAACAGTAATTATATTTAGCGCATGCGCTTTGATAGGTTACCACATTCTTTTACTGACTTTCGGAGACCTTACTTTACTGGGCAATGCTGTTTTAAAGCTGGATAAATTTTTAATTGGTTCCGATCATATGTACCACGGCAATGGCGGTGTAGCTTTCGACCCTGAAGGGCTATTAAGCACACTGCCTTCCATCGTAAATGTCATAGCTGGATACCTTACGGGTAAATTCATTCAAAAAAAGGGACAGAACTACGAAACGGTGGCGAAACTTCTAATGTTTGGCTGCGTTTTGGTTTTTGCAGGATTGGCTTGGGATTTAATTTTACCCATTAATAAAAAACTATGGACCAGTTCTTTTGTGCTTTTAA
>JAUIGC010000302.1 GCA_030429835.1 Bacteroidia bacterium | reverse complement strand
TACAACCTAAACAAGGTTAATAAGCGTTAAAAATGATGTTAGGTTTAAAATTGCCCACAGACCCCAGATGGGTAAATATTGTTGAAAAGAATATCGATGAAATCTTAACGGACCATGCCTACTGTGAGCAAAAGGCTGCAAGTACCGCCATATCCTTAATTGTATCCTTCCCGGAATACACAGAACTTGTTGAAGAAATGGTAGCACTTTCCAGGGAAGAAATGGGGCACTTTAAAATGGTTCACGACCTCATTTTGGAAAGAGGGCAAAAATTGGGGAGGGACAGAAAGGATGAGTATGTATTGGAACTTTTAAAATTTTTTCCAAAAGGCGGAAGCCGAACCACACAGTTGGTACATCGGCTTTTATATGCAGCTCTGATAGAGGCTCGTAGTTGTGAGCGTTTTAGGCTTCTGTCCGAGGAACTTCCTGATAAAAAACTTGCAGACTTCTATCACAAACTGATGATCAGTGAAGCCGGACATTACACAATGTTTCTAAAATTCGCCCGAAAATACGGTGATAGAAAAGAAGTAGACCAAAAATGGCAGGCCCTACTTGAATACGAAGCAGGGATTATGAAAAACCTCAGTAAATCCGAAAAGGTACACGGGTAAAAAGAGACCTCCTATTTATCGCCCTTTATCTTATTCACATAGTAATCATAGGTCTCAAACTGTGAGCGATGCTTGGGTGATTTTGCCTTCCTATAGGCATTGTCCTGCTTCTCCGAAAAAACCCTGGCCTTTAGGTTATCCCTCCAGCAGATTTCAAATGTGTCCATTAATTCCTGTTTGATATCATCATCATAGATTGGGCAGCCCACTTCCACTCGATAATCTAGATTTCTGGTCATCCAGTCCGCAGAGGAAATATACACTTTTGGATTACCGGCATTGGCAAACACAAACAGCCTGGTATGCTCCAAGAATTTATCAACCACACTAATGGCCTCAATGTTCTCGCTCATACCCTTGACTCCCGGTACCAAACAGCAAATTCCACGAACAATTAATTGAATTTTGACTCCCGCCCTACTTGCTTCGTACAATTTATCAACCATTTCATAGGAAGTGAAACTGTTCATTTTTATTTTGATGAAAGCTTCCTTTCCCACAATGGCATTGGCAATTTCCTGATCGATCAACTTATGGAATACCTTCTTGGTATAATGGGGAGACACAATCAAATGCTTGTATTTGTTTATTTTATAAGTTGTTTCAAAAAAATCAAATACCTTGTTTAATTCCTTAAGGATTGGTGGATGGGAAGTAAATAATGTATAATCTGTGTAAATGCGGGCCGTGGACTCATTAAAATTACCTGTGCTTATAAACCCATATCGTTTAAGGCCTTCATCTTCTTCTCGTTCTATCAGGCAAATTTTACTATGTACCTTAAGTCCAGGCACACCAAATATCAATTTAACCCCTTCCGCCTGCAATTGTTCCGCATATTCAATATTGGCCTGTTCATCAAAACGTGCCTGTAGTTCTATCTGAACCGTAACTTGTTTTCCATTTTTCACCGCATTTATCAATGATGCAGCTACTTGGGAATTGTTTGCCAAGCGATATACCGTTATCTTAATAGTCTTTACTTTAGGGTCTAATGCAGCCTCCCTTAAAAACTTCAGAATATAGGTGAATGTGTGGTAGGGTGTGTACTGCAAATAATCCTTTTGGCTTATGCTTTCCAATATACTACCCTCAATGCTCAATCCCTTTACTGGTAGGGGTTTGATTTTATCGTACAACAAATCGTTTCTATCCAAACTCGGGAAGCCCATGTAATCCCTTTTATTGTGATATCTCCCACCTGGGATTACACTATCCGTATCTTCTATTTGCATTTTTTCCTTTAGAAATGCGAGCGTATCCTTGCCTATACTTTTATCATATACAAAACGTACCGGATCACTTATTTTTCTATGTTCTACACTTGAGGAAATTTTCTCGATGAAACTCTTGCTAAGGTCATTGTCCATATCCAGCTCAGCATCCCTTGTAATCTTAATCATATGTGCAGAAATGGATTCATATTCGAACATGGTAAAAATATTAACCAAACAATATCGAATTAGATCATCCAGAATTATGATGTAATTTTTATCACCCTCCTTTGGTAGCACCACAAAGCGATCTATTCCTTTGGGAATTTCAATAAGTGCAAAACGTTTCTCCTTATTAGTTTTATCGCTTTTGATTATCATTTTAATAGCCAAATATGCAGCCGTATCCTTTAGGGTAGGAAAACGAGTCAAATCATTAAGGATGATGGTCATGAGCTGTGGACTCACATTTTGCAAAAAATACTGCTTTACAAATTCCTTTTGGGTTTTATTTAAGGCGGTTTCCCGTATAATAAAGATGTTTTCCCTTTCGAGCTCTTCTTCAATACTCTTTAATATAACCAAACTCTTAGCCTGTTGCTTGATTACGATTTCCGTAATCTCCTCTAGAAGGTCCTTCGCTTTTTCACCTCCCAAAACACTTTTTCCCGTTTTGCCCGCTTCCACTATTCTTTTCACGGTTGCATATCTAACCTTGAAAAATTCATCAAGGTTATTAGAAAAGATTCCCAAGAAACGTAATCGCTCAATAAGTGGCACATTATTATCCGCACTTTCCTGCAGCACGCGTTCGTTGAACCAT
>JAUIGC010000068.1 GCA_030429835.1 Bacteroidia bacterium | reverse complement strand
AACCTATGATAAAACATGTAAATAGTAGGACTATAAACTTGTTCTTTATACTGAAATTAATAATATGTGAAAGCATATGTCATAAAATAATCAACATTGAAATTGCCCGAATCTTGCAATCCGGAATGAGTGTTTAACTTGATTGATCTTATGAGTGCCGGGGCGGCTGGAGCAAGCCTTTTGTATGAGAAGATGAAAAAGGTGCTTGGTAAAAGAAATGTGTAGCTTTAAATTCCGTGATTATTGGAGTTTCCAATTCGGAATCCAATGGATTGTTAGTAAATGCTACTATGGAACTCAAGTGACAGTGATGCTGAAAAGGTAGTTGTTCATGGTCTTTTTTCTCTTCCTGATGCTCCCGTTCATGGGCCGCTTTCAATTCACCATAATGCTTTGAGATAAAGACCAAGACATTGTCCCCATATTGTTCACTATGAAATTTGGCATGCTCAATGAACTCATCAATTTGGACTAAGTCGTCCGAATGGAGTCCAATACTTTGCAATAGGATTACAAAGGACATTAATATGGGAAATATTTTGCTCACCAAGTTCAAAGGTAACGAAAGACTTTAAAAATATGAATACCAATTGGTTAAATGGAATCAGTCTAAATTTAAGGTGCAATGTGGGTCGAATATTGGTTTCATGTTGATAATTTCCAATCCTATCCTTAGGCTAAAACGGTCATCTAGATTTACTTTTGCAAACTTTTAAACGCATGGAAAAGTTAAAAGTGGGCGATAAGGTTTACAATACAAAGCAAAATGGGTTTGCCGATTTCGTGCGGTACTCTTTTTCCGAGGTAGTTGCCTTGACCAAGACCTTGGCAATCCTAAAAAATGGGGTTCGATTGATCAACCAACCCAAGAACTCCTACATCACGGAGGATATAGGTTATTCCGTATCGAGAAGCAAAGGAACACATTGGCATCTCGTTTCTTTGGAGGCCATAAGAAAAGCGCAGATTGAGAATGAAAAAATTGCGGCACACGATTGGTTCAACGAACAAGACTTTACCAATGAGGACAAACTTGAAATATACCGGTTCTTCAAATCCAAACTAAATTAATTATCTTCTCATCCTAAATTTATACTATGCCAGGTTTTGAGCTATTTGGGGACAAGGAGAAAAAAAGTGTTCAGGATGTATTGGACACGGGCGTTTTGATGCGCTATGGTTTTGACGGTGCCCGTAATGGACATTGGAAAGCCAAGGAATTGGAAGGTGCCCTTTGTGAAAGAATGGAATCCAAATACGCCCAAGTGGTTAGTAGTGGTACCGCTGCCCTAACGATAGCCTTGGCAAGTGCCGGTGTTGGAGCAGGGGATGAGGTCATTCTACCCACATTCACATTTGTGGCTAGTTTTGAGTCGGTCTTGGCTATTGGTGCAGTTCCTATATTGGTAGATGTGGACGATACGTTGACCCTAAGCCCATTGGCAGTGGAAGGAGCCATCACCCCAAAAACCAAGGTTGTCATGCCTGTGCACATGTGCGGTTCCATGGCCGATTTGAAGGCGTTAAAGACCCTTTGTGATACACATAATCTGATTTTATTGGAAGATGCATGCCAAGCTATCGGCGGTAGTTTTGAAGGCAAACCATTGGGCAGTTATGGGGATTTAGGCTGCTTTTCTTTTGATTATGTAAAAACGATTACCTGCGGGGAAGGAGGGGCATTGATTACCAATAATCCCGATTTTTATAAAAATGCCGACCATTATTCAGATCACGGACATGACCATGTGGGCTCCAATAGGGGGGCGGAATCCCATCCTTTTTTGGGGTATAACTATAGAATCTCTGAACTCAATGCGGCCGTAGGTTGCGCCCAAATTCAGCGACTCGATGAATTTGTGGGTATACAAGAAAAAAATTACAACATTCTATTTGATGCCCTTAAAAATATTGATGGGGTTACGTTTAGGAGGATTCCCAAAGGAGGCGTTCAGAATTATTCTTTTTTGAATTTTTTCCTACCGACGGAGGACTTGACCAGAAAAGTACACCAAGCATTTGGTGATGGGAGAGTGGACGCCTGTTTTTACTGGTACGATAATAATTGGCATTATTACAGAAAATGGGAGCATCTCACCAATTTAACTTCCTTGGGAAAACTGCCCAATGAAGTTCAAAAGAATCTGCCGGATTATTCAAAATCCGATTTCTCAGCTTCCGATAAATGGATATGCAGAACTATATCTTGTCTAATCAAATTAAGCTGGACCGAAACTGAAGTAAGAGATAGGGCCAAGCGAATGGTCGAAATTATCAAGGAAGTTCTTAAAAGCTAAGCTTAGTTAGTAGCTGACATACTCCACTATTTCCAAACCATACCCCACGATACCCACTCTCTTGGTCTGTTGGCTGTTTGTGAGCAATCGCAGTTTTGAAATATCCAGATCGTGCAGAATCTGTGCCCCTATGCCAAAATCCTTGGCATCCATTTCTATTTTTGGGGCTTTGTAAATGCCACTACCTTGAAGTTCCCTTAATTCTTTGAGTCGGGACAATAGATTCAAGGATTCCACATCCTGATTGATAAAGACTATGGCACCTTTCCCTTCTTGATTTATGGCCTTGAACATATTTTCCAACTGGGAATCCACACTGTTGGTGAGCGTTCCAAGAATATCGTTGTTGACCAAAGTAGAGTTGATTCGAGTCAGCACTTTGTCCCCAAGGCCCCATGAACCCTTGGTTAAGGCGATATGTACGTGGTTATTGGTCGTCTGTTTGTAGGCCCTCAACCTGAAATCACCAAATCGGGTGGAAATGGTAAAATCGAGTTCCTTTTGAATAAGACTATCATGTTCCATTCTATAGGCCACCAAATCTTCTATGGATACGATTTTTAAATCGAACTTTTTTGCTACCTCAATCAATTGGGGAAGTCTTGCCATGCTGCCGTCCTCGTTCATGATTTCCACGATAACACCGGCAGGCTTCAATCCGGCAAGTCGGGCAAAATCTATGGCCGCTTCAGTATGTCCTGTCCTTCTAAGAACACCTCCTTCTTTAGCGACCAAAGGGAAAATATGTCCTGGTCTGGCAAAATCATGGGGCTTAATGTTGTCATCGGTCAAAGCACAGACAGTTTTTGACCTATCGGATGCGGAGATACCGGTTGTAACGCCTTGTCCCCTTAAATCAATGGAAACCGTAAATGCAGTTTCCAATGGATCTGTATTATTATTAACCATACGATGGAGTCCAAGATGTTCGCATCTACCTTCGGTCAACGGCGCACAGATTAAACCTCTCCCGTGGGTGGCCATAAAATTTATGGTCTCCGGGGTTGCCAATTCGGCCGCTGCCAAAAAATCGCCCTCGTTCTCTCTATTTTCATCGTCAACTACGATAATGACCTTGCCATTTCGGATGTCCTCAATGGCCTCTTCAATAGTATTCAACTTTATTTCATCCGTAAGGTTAGATGTCTTGACCTCCATTTTTCTTTTTTTTCTTAAACAGGTTCCTGAAGAAATCCGTTACTACCCCAAAACTCATTAAACCTTTATCTTCCGTGGCCCTTTTTGTCAAAATAATACTTAGGGGCAACATGATCAAGGTGGATAACCAAGCCCCCAACATGGGGTGGATATTGCCTTCCTTTGCGTAATTCCCGGCAAATACACCTATAAAATAATACACCAAAAATAATACAATTGCAATTACCATGGGAAGGCCAAGTCCTCCTTTCCTAATTATGGCACCCAAGGGCGCACCCACAAAGAATAGAATAATGCAAGAAAATGCCAAGGCATACTTGTTATGCATGGAAAGAATATGCATGTTGTAAATTTTATACCGTTTCTGCATTTCCTCTTTTTTGCCCCTAACTGAATTTAGAACATTGGTGGTGGCATTTTTGGCTGCATTTACCACTTGCATTTTCAAGTAAAACGGGAATAAATGCAAGAGGTCTTCTTTAATGGAATCCTGCTTGGCAGGATTGTTTCTAAGTTTGGCCAGTTTAATTTGTCGTATGGAATCCTGGGTAATTTGCAGAGGTGTTTTTTCATCCAACGTATCGTTCGGGTCCAAGGGCTGAAACATACCTATTCTATTGCCAATGCTCTTGGAGAACGCCCTAACGATTCTATAATTATCATCCCTCAAGGAATCAATATCCTTTCTTAAACGGGATATATTTTTCATTTTATCCGTACTAATATCCCTTTCCTCCTCCAAATCCTCATTGTTTAGTTCGGGGATTTCTATATTCATGATATAAGTATCGAAATCTGCCTTGGCGTGTGGATATTTTAATTTATTCTTCTTGGATTCTATATCATCGTAATAATGGCCGTCAGTAAGGATAAGCTGTACGATATCTGAATCCTCGCTACTCACCAATTCCCCTTGCTTGGATTTTATGACAACGTTGTTTTGGCTTCGCTCATTTTTTTGGTGTATGATTACATTTCTCAGGTATCTATCATTGTCACCATATTTTTCATCCACCTTAATGTTCATGCCTTCAAAATCACTAAAAACCCCTTCGGACACCACGGCGGCGGGTTTTACCTTTGCAATGTTTTTTCTAAGGTTGTAGATTTTTCTTTGGGATAATGGAATAACGGAATTGGCAAAAAAGAAAGTTACCCCACCAAGAAGGGTGACAAAAACTATTAAGCTCAACATGGCCCTTTGAAGTGAAATGCCCGATGCTTTCATCGCCGCAAATTCATAATTTTCCGCAAAGGCACCAAAGGTCAAAATCGAGGAAAGCAAAACCGTTAGGGGCAACACTTTCTCCGTAAGATCTGGCATAAGGTAGAAAAGGAATTTACCTATGATTATGATATCCAACCCCTTACCGGCCAAATCATCTATAAAAAGCCAAATCGTTTGAAAAATGAAGATAAACATCAATATGACAAACGAGCTGATAAAATTAAAGGTAAACCTGGATAATATATACCGGTCTAATATTCTCAATGGTTCTAATTTCTTAAGATGTAGTATCCTTCATCCTTATATTTTGCCTCATCAAAATTAAACAAGGTGGGCGATAAAGGTTGATTTGTTTTAAAAGAATTAACAGTAATGGTGGTTTTGGTTCCGTTCTTTCCTGTCTCTATAAGTCTATAGATATGCTTTGTTCCCATATCAATACCCAATAATCGGGATTTGATTTCGGTATTGGAATCAATGGGAGTAAGCTTTACGTACTGTATTTTTCTGCCCTGTACATTTTGAAGAATGTCCCATTCATAGTTGTGACCTTCCTTATAAAAAGTCAACATTTTAGAGGGCGTCATGGCGTCTTCTTCATTGGATTGGTCCTCTATGGTCACTTCTTCATTTTCTGGAACGATGGTATACACCTTGTTGCCGTCATAAAGCTGCTTGGAACCTAAATAGTTAAAAACATATTTGTCACCAGCTAGGGTAACATCGCCCCGTGTTTCTTGATTGATTCCTGCCTCTGCGTTTTTAAGGTCAAACTTAAAATCAACAAATATGTTATCATAGCTTTTCACTTTGTTGTAGACCTCGTCCAAAAGGGCTTTTGCCTTTTCCGGTGTTTGGGAACTCAGGAGATTTACAGAAAGGACAAGTGTCATTATTAATACAACTTTTTTCATTTTTATACTTTTAAAAATTAGTTTAACCATTCCGTTCAATCAAAGAATGTATAGCGTTTTTTATTTATTTAAATTATTGAACTTCGTTGTCCAATAATTGCTGGAGGGATGCCATATCGGGAATCAAGACCTGTCTTGCCTTACTTCCTTCGAAAGGGCCAACAATGCCTGCAGCTTCCAGTTGATCTATTATTCGTCCCGCACGATTATAACCAAGCTTCAACTTTCTTTGAATCAGCGAGGCTGAACCTTGTTGGGCAATAACGATAACTTCTGCCGCTTCCCGGAACATTTTATCCCTGTCCTCTATATCATAATCAACACTCGTGCCAGAATCCTCCCCAACATATTCAGGAAGCTCATGTGCATCAGGATAGGCCCTTTGAGAGCCAATATATTCTGTTATTTTGGCCACTTCAGGGGTATCTACAAAGGCACATTGGATACGGGTGACATCATTTCCTTGGGTGTATAGCATATCCCCACGTCCTATTAATTGATCGGCCCCCTGAGCATCCAAAATTGTTCTGGAGTCAATTTTAGAAGTCACGCGAAAGGCTATTCTAGCAGGAAAATTTGCCTTAATTATACCTGTAATTACATTTACCGAGGGTCGTTGGGTTGCCACAATAAGATGGATTCCTATGGCTCTTGCCAATTGCGCCAATCTTGCTATAGGGGTTTCCACTTCTTTTCCGGCTGTCATGATTAAATCAGCGAACTCATCGATGACCAAAACAAGATACGGAAGAAATTTATGGCCATCATTTGGATTCAATTTTCTAGCCTTGAATTTTGTATTGTATTCCTTTAGATTCCTTACCATGGCCAGTTTCAACAGTTCGTATCGGTTATCCATTTCAATACATAGGGAGTTCAAGGTATTGATGACCTTGGTGTTGTCCGTAATGATAGCTTCTTCGGAATCCGGGAGTTTGGCCAAGAAATGACGTTCTATTTTATTATATAAGGTAAGCTCAACCTTCTTGGGATCAACCAAGATAAACTTAACTTCGGCCGGATGTTTTTTATATAAAAGTGAAGTTAATACGGCATTCAATCCTACCGATTTACCTTGTCCTGTAGCTCCCGCCATTAATAAGTGGGGCATTTTTGCAAGGTCCACCACAAAGGTTTCATTGCTGATCGTTTTTCCAAAAGCAATGGGTAATTCCATTTCCGCTTTTTGAAACTTACTTGATGCAATGACCGAGCGCATGGATACAACCGTAGCATTTTTATTCGGCACCTCAATACCAATAGTTCCCTTTCCAGGAATGGGGGCAATGATTCTAATTCCTAATGCGGCCAGGGATAAAGCAATATCGTCTTCTAGGTTCTTGATTTTTGAAATCCGTATCCCAGCATCGGGAACAATTTCATACAAGGTAACGGTGGGTCCTATGGTTGCCTTGATTTGGGCAATTCCTATTTTATAGTTTTTAAGGGTTTCTACAATTTTGTCCTTGTTTTCCTCAAGTTCCTCTTGATTGATGGTAATCCCTCCCGTTACTCCGTGCACATCCAAAAGATCAATGGTTGGAAACTTATAATTGCCCAGTTCCAAGGTAGGATCAAATTCCCCAAAATCGTCTACTAATTTACCGGCCAAAACATCGATTTCTTCGGGTTCCTCTACAATTTGCTCCACTTCCATGGCCAGTTGACCTTCTTCCTGTTCCTTGGGTATGTTTACTTCAAAATCCTTTTTTTGCTCTTCTTTGTTCAAATGCGGAATTTCCTCCTTGTGGGTATAGGTGTCCACTAGAATTTGTTCTTCATCTTCGCTATTTAACAGGGTTTCTTCCTCAGTAACTTCAGATTCTTTGCTTTGTGTGTTCTTGAAGTCCGTGGATAGCTCTTTTCTCTTTGATTTAAAATATTCCGCTATTCCTTCCGGTGTTACATTGAAGAGTCGTACCAAAATGAATACCAGGCCGAAAAGTAGTAATAGCAGCACACCGATCGTGCCCGTATAATCCTGAAGAAAGTCATTCATTTCATAGCCTACCAAACCTCCAAGAAGCGGACTTTCATCGGCAAAGAAACCGAAGGCTATGGAAAACCAGATCAAGAACAATAGTCCCCAGATCCATTTTTTTGTCAATCCCTTTTTATCCAGTCCAAGAAACATGTAAATCCCGGTAAGACATAACAAAAAGGGAATTATTAACGTGGCTATCCCAAATCCTTTGTACACAAAGAAGTGACTTATGCTGGCCCCAAACTTATTGAGAAGGTTTTTGGCTTCCTCATTTCTATTCTTAAACTCGGACAATAGACTCTGATCATGCTCCCAGGTAAAGTAAAAGGATACGAAGGAAAAGAAAAGGGCTATACTAAAAAGAACAAGAAGGCTGCCCAATATTATCTTGTTCTGCTTGGATATCCTAAAAGGGTTCTTCTTGCTAGTAGATTTAGCCTTTGGCTTTGATTTGGATGCCTTTTTTGCCATGTACACTTTTTTGGCACCGCCAAAGGGTATAATACCCCTAGGCTTGCCTCAAAATTAAAATTAGTTTCAAATGAATACCTCATGGGCCTGTCATGAGGTAATTTACTTTGGGGGCAAAAATACAAATTTACCCCCTAAGGCCTCTTGCAATTATTTTTAAAAAATTTTTGGAAGATAAATTATGCAACCTATGATTGTGGCGGCGATGGAGACCAGCATTACCGCCCCAGCTGAGATATCTTTTATTAGACCAATTTTTTTGTCGAACTCTGGTTGTACAAAATCCGATATTTTTTCAACGGCCGTATTCAGGCCCTCAATCCCCAAAACTAGGGCAATCGCAAATATTTGTAAAATCCATTCCGTATTGGAAATTTCATAATAGAAACCTACTCCTGTCATTATTAAGGTAATGAAAACCTGAATTTTAATGCTCGCTTCGGTTTTTATAAGTAGTATCGCACCGCGAAGGGCAAATCCAACACTTTTGATTCTATTGGCCAGAAAAGTTTCTTTGGGCATTTGAGCGGATTTTAGGAATCCATTAAAGCCTCAAGAGCAGCTTTGTAGTTGGGTTCATCCACAATCTCTGGAACTTGCTCCGTATAAAGCACGGTACCGTTTTCGTCCAACACTACAACAGCCCTGGAATGAAGGGAAGCCAAAGGCCCATCAGTAAACTCCAAATTGTAAGACCTTCCAAAATTACCATCCCTAAAATCTGACAATAATTCTACATTATCTATTCCCTCGGCTCCACAAAAACGTGCTTGGGCAAAGGGTAGATCCTTGGAAATACAAAGTACTATGGTATTATCCAATTCGGCTGCTTCCTCATTGAATTGCCTTACGGATTGTGCACATGTTCCCGTATCCACACTGGGGAAAATATTCAAAACCAATCTTGAACCTTCATAGTCTGAAAGTTTCACGGATGATAAATCATTTTTAGTTAATTGGAAATCAGGTGCTTTACTGCCTTTATTGGGTAAACTTCCTAGAGTATGTATTTCACTTCCTTTTAGTGTGACGGTAGCCATATTTTGTGTTTTTAATTGAGACGTGAAATTATAAAATAAAAGAGGATATGAAAAGGGTTTTTAAAATAAACCATGCTGCGTCCAAATTGACTAGATACAATCAAACGGAAGAAATAACCCTTACGATTGACCGACCTATTGTTCTATTCGTATTGAACGACGAGGAATCCTCTTTACTGGAAACAACACTGGTTTTTATGCAGTCCTTTTTTTATCCGTCAGTTGTCTTATTTTAATACCAAATGCAGCAAATACCAAGGTAGTAATAGGACTTAACCAGTTGAATATTGCATATATAAAGTAGTCGCCAACCCCAACGCCTAGTACACTGGATTGATAGGCCCCACAGGTATTCCAGGGTATTAGGACCGAGGTAACGGTTCCCGAGTCTTCAAGGGTTCTGCTCAAGTTTTCAGGAGCCAAACCTTTATCCTGATAAGCCTTCTTGAACATTTTTCCGGGTATGACCAAGGCGAGATATTGGTCGCTTGCAATAACATTTAGGCCAATGCAGCTTAAAACCGTACTAGCAAATAGACCGAAAACGGTTTTGGCCATGGATAGCAAGGACTGGGTTATTCTAGAAAGTGCTCCAATACCATCCATGATGCCCCCAAAAACCATGGCGCAACAAATGAGGAATATGGTCCACAACATCCCTTTCATCCCGCCTGAGCTAAAAAGCTTGTTCAATTTTTCGTTGTCCGTTACAATAGAGGTATCGCTCAAAATGGCATTAAATATGGCCCCAACCTTAGAATCGGAAAGTCCATTTAGAATTTCGACCTGAAATACAAAGGCAAATACAGCCGCCAAAACGACACCAATTCCCAAGGCCAAAAGCGGTTTGGTCTTTAAAAGAATCAATGCGATTACAACCAAAGGCACAATGAACAAATAGGGATTGATATTAAAGGTTTGGTCTATGGTATTAAGTAATTGATTTACATCGTCCGTATTTCCAATTGTATCAATGTTTAAACTGATTATGGAAAAAACAATTAAAGTAATTAAAATAGTCGGTCCGGTGGTATAAAACATGTATTTGATATGTGTAAACAAGTCGGTACCGGCCATGGCGGGAGCCAAATTAGTGGTATCGCTCAGAGGAGACATCTTATCCCCAAAATATGCCCCAGAGATAACGGCTCCTGCTATCATGCCAGTGGGTATTCCCAAAGCCGTTCCAATTCCTACCAAGGCTATCCCCACGGTGGCTGAAGTCGTCCATGAGCTACCTGTAGCAATGGAAATTATCGCGGCGATTACAATGGAGGCCGGAAGAAATATAGACGGACTCAAAACCTTTAATCCATAATACACCATGGCCGGAATGATTCCGCTTACAAGCCATGTTCCCGCTAATGCACCTACCAAGAACAAAATCATAATAGGAATGAATACGCTCCTAAGATTTTCCCAAATCTCTTGAACCATGGTGGCGAAGGACGTTTTATTGAAAAAACCAACAACGGCTGCAAAAAAACCTCCTATCAATAGGATGATCTGGTTGGAATATTCCCCGAACCACTCCCCATCCGCAAAGAAAATATTATAGGCCAACATGGCCATTAAAAGCACCACCGGAATGAGCGCTTCCAGTAGGTTAAGCTCCTTATTGGATACGATATGTTCTTGTTCCCTGTGTTCGTTGGTATTGTGGTCGGACATTTACTTTTCCTTTGGTTGTCCCGTAATATTACGATTTATGGACTTGCCGTGCAACCTCTAACTGGAGGTTTAAACGTCCATAGTGTCCTTTTCAAGGATTTGTAAATCCAACATGCACTTTTTCATCAAGTTATAGGTTCTTTGGATATCATCGTCCAATCCTATGGAAAATCGGATAAGTCCGTCTCCAAGCCCCATGGCTTTTTGTTCTTCCAAGGGTATCTCAGAGGATGTGGAAGTTCCTGGAGCACTGAACAAGGTTTTGTAGAATCCGAGGCTAACGGCCAAATAGCCCAACTTTCTTTCCTGCATCATTTCCATCAAGGCATTTGCATTTTCCAAGGAACCAACGTCCATGGTCATAAGTCCGCCATATCCATATTGCGGATTCATTTGGTCTTCCATGATCAAATGACCTGGGTGCGAGGATAATCCCGGATATACCACTCTTAAACCATCAGCTTCAAACTTTTCGGCCAGGAATTGGGCATTTTCGCTATGCTTTTTAATCCTGATGTGCAGGGTTCGCATATTCTTGAGAATGGAAGCTCCTCGTAAACTATCCAAAGTACTTCCCAAAAGCATACCGGCCCCGTTGTTTACGTCCTTTAGACTAAGACAGAACTCTTTGGTGCCACAAATTGCCCCGGCCACGCAGTCACTGGATCCGTTGATGAATTTTGTAAGACTATGGATGACAATGTCAGCCCCCAATTTGGCTGGGGTAATGGAAAGCGGGGAAAAAGTATTGTCAACCACGAGGGGCATTTCATTTTTTTTGGCGATTTTGGCCAGTGCCGATATATCCGCCACTTCCAATAAGGGATTGCTAACACTCTCACAATAGATCATTTTGGTTTTGGAGGTTATGGCATTTGCCACGGCGTCCAAATCCGTGATATCCAAAAAGGTAATATGGATATTGAACTTCTTTAAAAAGTTCTTCATAAACGCATAGGTGCCCCCGTAAATGGTTCTGCTACTTATGATGTGGTCACCAGAATCACATAGTTGAAGGATGACCGCCGTAATAGCGCCCATACCGCTGGCCGTAACATTCGCCGTTTCGGTGCCCTCCAATGCGGCCAAGGCTTCTCCTAAATATAGGTTGGAAGGGGAGGAGTGCCTGCTATATAAATAGCAACCCTCCGTATTGCCTTCAAATGTATCGAACATGGTTTTGGCTGATAGAAAAGTATAGGTGGAGGAATCTGATATAGAGGGATTGACCCCGCCGAATTCCCCAAAGTATTGTAGATCCTGTAAATCGTTTGCTTCTTTATGGCTCATAACTATGATTAAGGTATATCGTCAAAAGTATATTTTAATAGTTATATTGTCAATATATCTAATAAGTTATAGAATTTTAATCTAAAAAATTTAAATTGAAAGAATATTAATCCAAGTTTAATCGTTTAGGTTGTTAAAATTTAGAATATTAATCTGATATGAAATTTGACGAGATAGATAGGAAATTACTGGAGCTGTTGCAAACGGACTGTAAAAAAACGACCAAGGAATATGCCCTTATCCTAGGGCTTTCTGCAACCGCAGTATATGAACGCATCAAGCGATTGGAACGTGCCAAGGTGATTACTTCTTATGTTGCATTAATCGATAGATTCAAGGTCGATAAGGGTTTTACCGCCTTTTGCCATGTAAAATTGGTCCAGCATACACGGGACAATATCCGTCATTTTGAGCGGGAGATACTCAAACTTCAGGAAGTGGTGGAGTGCCATCATTTGAGCGGTGATTTCGACTATATCCTAAAAATCCATGTGAGGGATATGGAGGATTATCGAAATTTTATGGTGTCCAAATTAACCGCAATTCCGCATATTGGGAGCACGCAGAGTTCCTTTACTATAAAAGAAGTAAAGCAATCTACCGTTATACCCCTCTAAAATTCAAAAAAGCAGTAATTTTACGTTGATAAAATACCATAGGTTAAGACCATGGGATTTTTTAGAACTTTAACTAAATATCGACATTAGCGTCGGAATAGAATAAATCTCGATAAGCGAGTAAAAATTAAAATTTATGAATCAATACGATGTAGCCATTATTGGCTCCGGGCCTGGAGGATATGTAGCTGCCATTAGATGTGCCCAACTAGGAATGAAAACAGCGATTATAGAAAAATATTCAACTTTGGGAGGTACATGCCTTAATGTAGGGTGTATCCCTTCAAAAGCCTTGTTGGATTCATCGCACCACTATGCCGATGCCATCAACCATTTTGAGGAACATGGCATTGAAATTCCGGGAGAGGTAAAGGTGAATTTAGAGCAAATGATTGCTAGAAAGCAAGGTGTGGTAGATCAGACTACAAAGGGTATCCAGTTTTTGATGGACAAAAATAAAATCGATGTTTATGAAGGGGTAGGGAGTTTTAAGGATGCCACCCATGTCAATATTAAAAAAAATGACGGTAAAACAGAAACTATAGAAGCAAAAAATATCATCATAGCTACTGGTTCCAAACCTGCCAGTTTGCCTTTTATCAAAATAGACAAAGAAAGAGTTATCACCTCTACCGAAGCATTGAAATTAAAGGAAATTCCAAAACACATGATCGTTATTGGCGGTGGTGTTATTGGTTTGGAACTTGGTCAGGTCTATAGCAGACTGGGATCGGATGTGACCGTGGTAGAGTATATGGACCGAATTATTCCAGGAATGGACGGTGCGCTTTCCAAGGAGCTCATGAAGGTCCTTAAAAAACAGAAAATCAAGTTTGCCCTTTCGCACAAGGTAAAATCCGTAGAGCGTAAAGGAGATACAGTTACGGTTAAGGCGGATGATAAAAAAGGACAGGAAGTGGTTTTTGAAGGTGATTACTGTTTGGTGTCCGTGGGCAGAAAGCCGTATACGGAAGGATTGAATATCGAAGCGGCCGGTGTGAAACTGGATGATAGGGGAAAGGTAGAAGTGGATGCCCATCTTAAAACCAATTTAGATAACATTTATGCTATTGGGGATGTTATAAAAGGAGCTATGCTCGCTCATAAAGCAGAAGAAGAAGGTACTTTGGTAGCCGAGCAATTGGCGGGTCAGAAGCCGCATATTGATTATAATCTAATTCCTGGCGTAGTATACACTTGGCCAGAAGTCGCCGCCGTTGGTAAAACGGAAGAGGAACTAAAGGAGGCCGGAGTGGACTATAAAGTTGGTCAATTCCCTATGAGGGCATTAGGCCGTGCGCGGGCGAGTATGGACATTGACGGATTCGTAAAGATATTGGCCGATAAGAAAACCGATGAAGTTTTGGGAGTCCATATGATCGGGGCACGTTGTGCCGATTTGATTACGGAAGCCGTAACGGCCATGGAATTTAGGGCTTCAGCTGAGGATATTTCTCGCATGAGCCATGCACATCCTACTTACGCAGAAGCGGTGAAGGAAGCGGCTTTAGCGGCAACCGATGATCGCGCACTACATGTATAAGTATGTTATAGTATAAGTAAAAGGCCGCTCATTCATATGAGCGGCCTTTTTATTTTTAAATAGTACTGGATAAAATTTACAAATTGTACTTGTAGAGAATGGATTATTAATTTTTCTGTAATCCTAATAACTGAACCAATCGATAGGTCAACGTTCTAAGTATATTAAAACTTACAACGGCAAAGCGTTCGGTTTGAAGTCTAAGAATACAGATGAATCGATTGAAACCTTCCTTTATCCACGGTTTATGGT
>JAUIGC010000301.1 GCA_030429835.1 Bacteroidia bacterium | reverse complement strand
ATTTGTGTTCACTCATTGGGGCACCCAAATCCAGTGTTTTTTTAAGCCGAATATCATCGGGGATGGTCTCGTAAATTAATTGATCCAAACTATCCACGGATATAGTTTTAAGCATGTGATCAAGGTCCTCTTCTCGGATACCAATATGGCGGGATGCAAACACGTCAGTCTTCATGATTTGAATAAATTAGTCGTGCAAAATTAGGTATTAATTGGATTAAAATGCCCTTTGAAAGCGCTTCCTTGGGGAAAGTTTTTAACCATAAACAGGGGTTATAAACACTTTGGGTACATTTGTTGAATGGAAAAACTGCAACGCCTTTTTAATTTTTATATCAATGCGAGTATCCATGTCGCATTTGGTGTTTTTGCATTGACCCATGTTACGATAAAAACCTTCGGTATACAGTGGGACGAGCATTTGGCCTGGTTTCTTTTTTTTGGGACAATCGTCTGCTATAATTTTATAAAATATGGGGTAGAGGCAGAGAAGTATTTTATTGTGGCGAATCCTTACCAGAAGAATATTCAAATAGTTAGTTTTATTTCCTTTCTATTGGGGTGCTATCATGCCTATTTCATAAGGGTTGAAGTATGGTTAGGCATCATGGCACTGGTATTTTTAACAGGCCTCTATGCCATACCCGTTCTGCCGAACACCAAAAACTTAAGGAGCTTGGGAGGGCTAAAAATATTTATAGTGGCATTGGTCTGGGCAGGAGCCACAGTAATCCTGCCCGTGTTGGGTTCTTTTAAAATGCTCTTTTGGGACATTTGGGTGGAAGCGGTCCAAAGATTTTTTTTCGTATTGATATTATTGATTCCGTTTGAAATAAGAGATCTTAAATACGATAATCCGGAATTAAGGACACTACCACAGCGATTTGGGTTAAGGGCCACCCAACTGATTGGAGCTGGTCTTGTCCTTCTGTTTTACATGGTCACTTTTTTAAAGGACTCTCTACCCGCACCTGAGCTTATAGTAAAGACCATACTTTTTTTAGGATTGTTGGTGATGATGTTTTCTTTCGGTAAAAATCAAAAAAAGTATTTTGCTTCTTTTTGGGTGGAGGGTATCCCGGTAGTGTGGTATGTACTTTTGGTTCTCTGCCTCAAATGGTATTAGCCAAGTTTTCTGATAGTTTCCCTCATTTTAGCCTTTTCCCTTTCTGAAAGCGAATGCAGCCGAGCTTTGTTGCAAAGCGAAGTCAATTTTTTGTTTTGCTTGGTATATTCTGCACAAATTTTGCAAAAAATAATATGAAACCTCAATTTTAACTTTTCCATTGAGGTAGCTTCATTATACTGAGCCCTAGTACAAATATCCGCTGCTTTTTCGCAAGAAATCATGAGTTGAACCAATTTTTATTTAAACATTCCATTAACGTTGTTCTAGCTCTGTGAACCATAACCCATAAATTGGACGGGTTTATGTCCAATTCATTACAAATTTCTTCCGTGCTTATACCTTGAATGGTCTTCATGGTGAAAACCTGTGATTGTTTGCGTGGCAATTTGTCGATGCAAACTTGCAAGGCAAGTCCTAATTCCTCATTTTCTATGGAATCGCTTCCTAGGTTTCCATATGGGTCGGCTACTTTTTCCTCCAACCAATCACCTTGGTCTTCGGCGTAGGAATTTGAGCTCATTCGAACTTCCGCTTTTCCTTTTTTGGAATTTGATTTGCGATAATAATCAATGACTTTTCTTTTCAGAATCGCTATTAGCCATGTACGTTCGGCAGCTTCGCCCTTGAAGTTTTTTGCTGATTTTAATCCGGCCAAAAAGGTTTCTGACACCAAATCTTTAGCGGTTTCTACGTCGCTAACCTTTCCAATGGCATAGTTGAAGAGGTAGTCTGCGTAATTGTCTACCCATGAATTTGGATTTAGTTGATTTTCGGCCATTGTACAATATTGCGGTAAAAATAGCGTAATTTTCTTTTTTTAATTCAAATTCGATGTCATCATAATTTTTATTTTTACCAAAACATGAACTTATGAAATATAGACTGATACTTTTTTTAGCCATCCTTGCTAACTTGTCCTGTGCGCAAAATCCTTCCTCAAAAGCTATTACCAGTGTCACACAGAACGAACTCTCCGATGTTATATTATTGGATGTAAGAACCCCCGAAGAATATAGCCAAGGTCATTTAGAAAATGCCTTGAATATTAACTGGTTCGATGCGGATTTTGATAAACAAGTTGAAAAAATTGATAAGGATGAGACTATTTATGTGTATTGTAAAGTTGGTGGGAGAAGTGCTAAGGCACAACAGAAATTACTCACGTTGGGGTATAAAAATGTAGTCAACCTAGATGGGGGCTATGATGCATGGAGGAGCAAAAACAATAAATAGTCCTTGATTATTGGCTTTTTGACATTTGCCATAAGTCAAACGTAAGAGTATTAGGATAAAAGTCCTGCCCTTTTTAGAAGAGCCTCCACTTTGGGCTCGGCGCCCCTAAATCGTTTGTAGAGGACCATAGGGTTTTCCGTTCCGCCCTTTGATAGGACATGCTCCCTAAATTTATTGGCCACTTCTTTATTGAAAATTCCTTGTTCCTTAAAGTAGGCAAACGCATCGGCATCGAGGACCTCGGCCCATTTGTAGCTGTAGTAACCTGACGAATATCCGCCTTGAAAAATATGGGAGAACGA
>JAUIGC010000300.1 GCA_030429835.1 Bacteroidia bacterium | reverse complement strand
ATATAAATGTTAAAATCCTTAATTTTGAAGAACTACAATTATTAATCTAAAAACAAAAAATTATGGCTTTTCAATTACCGAACTTGCCCTATGCTTATGAGGCTTTAGAACCACATATAGATGCTAGGACAATGGAAATACATCATACAAAACATCATAACGGATATACCTCCAAGCTTAATGCGGCCATTGAGGGTACCGATTTGAGCAGCAAATCTATTGAGGATATTTTGACCAATTTGGATATGAACAACATGGCGGTTCGAAATAATGGGGGAGGTTTTTACAACCATGCTTTGTTTTGGACCATTCTGTCCCCAAAGGGTGGAGGAACCCCATCCGGGGATTTGGCCAAGGCCATAGACGATGCCTTTGGCTCCTTCGATACCTTTAAGGAAAAATTCAGCGATGCCGCAGGAACTAGGTTTGGGTCCGGTTGGGCTTGGCTCTGTGTGCATAAAGGTGGAAAGCTCGAAATCTGCTCGACCCCCAATCAGGACAACCCAATAATGCCGGGTGTAGGTTGTGGTGGATATCCAATCTTAGGTTTGGATGTTTGGGAACACGCCTATTATTTAAACTATCAGAACAAACGCCCTGAGTACATTGACGCGTTTTTTAACATCATAAATTGGGACGAGGTTTCAAAATTGTATTCCAAGAATAAATAACTAGGTACCTTTCAATTTATTAAAACTTTAAAAACCGCTATGGAAATAGTTCCAAAGCGGTTTTTTTATGCTTTCAATAATAGAAAAGGGCGGAGAAGCCTCCACCCTTTTCGTCCCAAATCTTACCATAAACTTAACCTACTTATGCTATGGCAAAACTAAATTACTGGTATTGTGGGAAATAAAAAAAGAATTGTTAAAAAAATTTATTTTCTTTTTATAGGAGCCTGATTTCTTGTGGGGTATGCATCTTCCAATTTTATGAAATAAAAAAGGCGGAGCAAAGCTCCACCTTTTTTCCCCAAATCTTACCATGAACTTAACCTACTTATGCTATGGTTCTCCAAAGATATAAGCAAGAAACGCAGAAATAAAAGGAATTGGTTGAACGGCGTAAACCTTAGTTGAAATACCTAAGCTGTGTTATTATCCTACAGTAAGGGAAAGTTGTACGTATGTAAACGGAAGAAAATAAAAAAGGTGGAGAATCTCCACCTTTTTTGCCCCAAATCTTACCATGAACTTAACCTACTTATGCTATGGCAAGTTTAAAATTAAGTTTAGTCCTACCCTAAAAACTATTACATCGACGAAATGCATATTTTGTCGATGAAACGCATAGGTTTCAGGTTAAACGGTTCTGTTTTTTTAATAGGCTCTTTCGTTTCTACCCTCATAAAAATTGATGAAAGCCCTGTTTACGACTCTGTTTCCCCCAGGTGTAGGATAATTTCCAGTAAAGTACCAATCTCCCAGATTTTTAGGACACGCTTCATGGAGACCGGATATTCCTTGATAGATGATTTGAACTTCGGCCTTTATATCAATCGGGCTTAATAGCTGTCCAATCTTATGGGATATTTGTTCGGCACTAAAAGGGGCATAAATCTCTTTCACATAATTTATGATATCCCTGTCTTTTGACTTCACTTGGTCAATACATTTTTGATAGACCTCCTTAATCACATGCATGGTGTTATTCTCCTCATGCAAAGCAAGTGCCGCCCTAAAGGCTATAAAATCCTCAAGTTTCGCCATATCGATTCCGTAACAGTCTGGATACCTAATTTGGGGGGCTGAAGAAACAACAATGATTTTCTTTGGAGACAGCCTATCCAAAATCTTTAAGATACTTTTCTTCAAAGTAGTACCTCTCACGATACTGTCGTCTATAATCACTAGGTTGTCCCCTTCTTTTACTGAGCCATAGGAAATGTCATAGACATGGGCCACCAAGTCATCCCTACTGTCATCCTGGGTTATGAACGTCCTAAGTTTGGCATCCTTGATGGCAACCTTCTCAATTCTGGGCCTTACCTCAAGAATTTCATGTAGCTCCTCACTGGTGATTTTTGCACCGATGGCAAGAATTTGCTCTTCCTTTTTCTTATTTAGATAGTTTTGGGCCTCTTTTACCATTCCAAAAAACGAAGTTTCCGCCGTATTTGGGATATAGGAAAAAACGGTATTCTTGAGGTCGTGGTCTATGGCCTTGAGGATTTGGGGGAATACCAGTTTGCCCAACATTTTTCGCTCCTGATAGATTTCCTTGTCACTTCCCCTGGAAAAGTAAATGCGTTCAAAGGAGCATGCCTTTCTTTCCCTTGGTTCCAAGATTTGTTTGATTCTTGTGATGCCGTTCTTTTTTACGATAATGGCATTGCCCGGCTCCAATTCCTTAACCTCTTCAAATGGAACGTTAAAGACCGTTTGTATGGCCGGTCTCTCCGAAGCAACCACCACAATCTCATCGTCCTTATAATAATAGGCTGGCCTAATTCCGGCGGGATCTCTTAGAACAAAAGCATCTCCATGGCCCAGAAGACCTGCCATGGCAAAACCACCGTCAAAATTCTTGGCGGCCCTTTTTAATATTTTTGAAACCTTTAGCCTTTCTGCTATGATAGGGGACGCTTCCTGCTTGCTGAAACCTTCCTTTTTTATTTGTTTGTAAAGTTTGGCAACGGCATCGTCCAAAAAGTGGCCTATCTTTTCCAT
>JAUIGC010000067.1 GCA_030429835.1 Bacteroidia bacterium | reverse complement strand
TAAGGAACCGTAGGGACGCTTTGTTTATTTCCTCCTTGGGAAGCTCTTTGTTTTTTGTCTTTACAATAATAAAACGAGTGGAATTATTTTTGATGGTCTGTATGTCATCCGCTACGATGTCCAAATCATATAACTCGGCCGCGACCTTAGGCGCAATGGCCGCTACATGTTCCAATCTTTGCTCCTGGATTCGCTTGGCCGTTTCCGCTGTATCTACATCCTCTATCAACCTTATATTGGGATAATCCTTAAAGAATTCCTTGCATTGAAGTAGCGCCATAGGATGCGAGCTGACCTCTCTTATATCCTCAAATCTTTGCCCTTTCAACACCATTAAATTATGATGGATGTTCAAGTAATATTCCCCGATTATATGAAGGTTATTCCGATGTACCAAAGCATAATTGGGAATGATCGAGCCAGCAATGGAGTTCTCAATGGCCATAACACCTTTATCGGCTTTCTTTTGTAGTAGTTGGTCCACTACCGCATCGAAGGATAGACATTCTACCAATTCCAACTCCCCATCAAAATAGTCCTTCGCTACCTGATGATGATTGGACCCTTTTATTCCCTGTATAGCTATTCTTAACGCCACAACTTTTCCTAAAAAAAAAGTCCCGTTTTTCACGGGACTTTTATATTATATTTTTTTCAATACACTACAACAGTCCCGTACCTCTCTTAAAAAAGAAGTAAAAATAAAAACCGTTCCAGAAATATTGCTTTGTCATAATCTTTAAAACCGCGGCTAATGTAGTAATTATATTTAAATAGCCAAGAAAAGTCCTTAGACTTTTTTAAAAAATTAGAAAAAGTAGTGAAAATTTGATTTTAGCGAGAATCAAAACTTTAAGGCTAATCCCACCCCGTTATGACTGCTTGTTGGTACCAATTTAAAGGAAGTACGATTATCAAACTGTTTGTTATAGGTAAGGATTGCCTTCTTGGCGTTTTTGTTTGCCGAATGCATAAATATTAGTGCAATCGTAGCAAAACCAAGAGTGACACCTAGTGGAGCAATAGTCTCATTCGGATTATCTGTATTTAATTTGGATGCCAACCAAAAAGCACCAACACCTTCGCCTAGTAGGGATATATAACCCAACGTAGAATAGGTATTTGACTTTTTCCAATACTCCTTAACCTCCTCGTTTTTATCAAACATTTCCCTTAGTTCCTGCTTGGTTATTCTATTGTCATCTTGATAATATTCAACACTCCATAAACCGGAAAAAGAAGTTATTTCCTGGGCCTGCACTTCAATGAAGAGAAAGGCTGAAAGGGCAAAAAAGAAAAATGTTTTCATAAAATTTTTTTTTGGATTTAAAAATCCAATATCTGAAAAACAAATTAACTTAGGCCGACTCTAATTAAATATTTCGATAAACGGTTACCTAGAATTTTAAGGCCAATCCAACTCCCGTATCGGAAGGAACTAGCCTGTAAGTAGTCTTTCCTAAACTATCGTTGAATTCCAAAATAGCATTTTTTTTGTTCTTATTAGCAAGGCAGTAAAAAATGGAACCTACCACTGCTGTACTTGCAAAACCAATGATTGGGGCCGTCGTTTCCTTGTCATTGTTCTCATTGACCAAGTACCAAATACCAAAACCCAAATTAGCGGTTGCGGCCGCGAAGGTTACCCCAAATTGTTTTTTGGATTTTGACCAATACACTTCCGAAGCTGGATTGGAATCCATGGCCATTCCAAATTCCTTCCAAGTCATTTTATCCTTATCCTGATAAAACTCATCACCCCACATACCTTGAAAAACGGTAATCTCTTGGGCATAGGATTGCTTTGTAAAAAATAGTATTGATACTAATGACGCAATGTATATTACTTTTTTCATGTTCTTTTTTGTTTAAAATTAAACAACATTAATTAAACAAAATGATGTTTGGTGGGCTTTAACATGTTTTTAATATGCTTCAATCCAATACATTCCCCAATTTATCCAAATATTCATTCAAAATGGAGGTTTCCAACTTTCCTTTTTGTTCTTGTCCATTTTCCAATAAAATATCTATCAATCTATTATATCCATATAAATCCGAGAGAATCAATTGTGCCTTGGCATATTGGTCCTCTTCATCTAGGGATAAGTAATACTCCAGATTATCCCTATATTTTTTAGACAAATCATTAAATAATTCATCTGCTTTGGCCGTTTCCCCCAATTTGTAATAACCGGACAAAAACGGTTCTACGAAAGTGGGATAACCATAAAATGCCAAAGGAATATTTTCCATGGCCATGTTTATCACCTCTTTTGCTTTTTTGGGTTTTTGTTCTTCCAATAATTTTTCTAACAAACGGGCCAAGGCAATCCTATTGGTTACCCCAAACTGTTTCCTTGTTTGTGGGTCATGGTAAATATCCGCACTACCAGAATTTTCCCAGTCCCATGTTTTTACTATATTCAACATTAAATCAGAATCTATTCTTCCCTTATCGAAAATATTCTCAGACTTGGTCTTTATGGGCACCAGTTTATAAACCAAACCGTCCAATTGCAAATAGTCGGTCATCCAAACATACTCGGAGTCATCAAAACTACCACCGGAGAAATAAATGGGGCGTTCCCAATTATTGTTCGCAATAATATCCATCATTAAAAGACTCCCTTTTCCTATTCCAGAAGGTGGCAGGTCAATATCTATGTAATCCACAATTTTTAAGGCATCCTCCTCTTTTACAAGGCCGCTATCCAAAACTTTTTCTCTGTTTACAGGAACACGTAACTTATAGGTGGGATAATATATGGCGTTGAGATAGCCATCGGAATAACCACTGATATCGCGTCCTTGTTGTTGCAATAGATATTTTACTTTAGTTTGTGGAGCATCGCTGGAAATCCATTTCATAAAATCCTGTATGGACCATCGCTTATCCGTTACCGGAGCATAATATACTACATCCCGAGTTCCGTAGCGATACTGCTTATGGGTAAGTTGGGAGGGTATGGCCGGACTTTCATATGCCTGCCTTTTCATTTGATCTATGTACCAGGCCACATTAAAATAGGTTGTTACAATAACACGGGTATCCGTTCTATATTTTTCGATCTCCTGCGCATACCACAATGGAAATGTATCTATATCACCAATGGTGAAAAGAATGGAACCCACATCCTTTTGGGTGGAATCCAAGTACATTTTAGCCATTGTGAGTGCTGTATACCTTCCCGATCTGTCATGATCATTCCAATTTTCCTGCGCCATAAGCACAGGTACCGCCACAAAACACCCTAATAAAACAACCGGAACCAACAACTTTGGCTTCATATAGTTTATTAAAATTTTGAATACAGCATAAACTCCCAGACCGATCCAAATCGCAAACACGTAAAAGGAACCCACCAAGGAATAATCCCGTTCACGAGGTTGAAATATGGGTGGATTGGTGTAAAATTGTATTGCCAATCCGGTGAAGAGAAAAAAAACACAAAGTACCCAAAACCGTTTCCAGTCTTTTGAGGCATGAAAAAATAATCCGAAAAGACCCAATATGAGAGGTAGAAAATAATAGGTGTTCCTTCCTTTGTTTTGAAGTTGCGCATCTGGCAATTTCTCCTGGTTTCCCAAACGCAAACCGTCTATTGCAGAAATGCCCGAAAGCCATTCACCATTCCCATCAAAACGTCCTTGGACATCATTTTGTCTACCCACGAAATTCCACATAAAATAACGCCAATACATATATCCGAATTGAAAATGAAAGAGATACTCTAAATTTTGCCATAAAGTTGGTGGGTGTACATCCAGATAGTCCTTTGCATCCTCCAAAAATTTGATATATTCCTCCACTCCAATCTTATTATTTTCCAGTCGCTTCCTAATATTCCCAACGGCTTCTTGCAGTTCCCTGTTTTTTACATATTCAGGTTTTATTGAAAAATCCAACAAACCGTAATAGCGCATGTAGTTCTCTGCATTTTGATCGCTCCACATTCTGGGCAGCCACCCGGAATGGGCCTCGCTTGTGCCCTGCAAGGCCTCTTTATAATCATTTATGATTTCGTATTTACCCGTCTTTACATTCTTTTCATATTTAGGGCTATCGTCCTTATCCGGATGATTAGATGCGTATTTATCCGAATAATAGGCTCCATAAAAAGGGCTTTCGGCCGCGGGATATTGCTCCCTATTGTAATACTCCAATAAAGACTTGGCATTGGCTGGGTCATTCTCATTGATTACCGTTTGGGCATTCGCCCTTATCGGCAACATGAACCAAGTAGAGCAGCCCAGCAACAAAAACATTATGGAAAATAGTATTGTGTTTAGCGTGTAAAGCCCTCTTTTTATCGTATAACGGACTACCACCAGAAAGACGGATAAAATAACCAGTCCGACAAGTAAACTTCCTGAATGAAAAGGCAGGCCAAAAGTATTTACAAAAAACACTTCTCCCCATCCAAAGAACTTTAGCAACAGGGTGAACGAAAACTTAAAGACCATCATAAGCATACCCACTGCCAAAAAATGGGCAGCCACAAAATTTTTAAAGGTAATATCTCTATATCTTTTAAAATAAAAAAGTAAGCCCACGGCCGGAATTACCAAAAACCCCATAAACTGAATACCAAAGGTTAGCCCCGTAACAAATGAAATAAGTAGCAACCAGCGATTGCCTCTAGAATCCCCTATATCATCAACCCATCTAAGGCCCAGCCAAAACAATAATGACAGGACTAGACTGGCCGCGGCGTACACTTCCGTCTCGGTAGCATTAAACCAAAAACTATCGGAAAAAGTAAAGGCCAAAGAACCAACCACACCACTACCCAAGACCATAATATCCGAAGCACGATTATGGGTCGATTTGTGCAAAAGGTCTTTTAGCAGGCGCGTAATGGTCCAAAAAAGAAATAGTATGGTAAAGGCACTTGACAGCACGGATACATAATTTACCATGAAGGCAATTTGTGACGCTTCTTTTGCAAATAGGGAAAAAAATGCTCCAAACATTTGTAAAAAAGGTGCCCCAGGTGGATGGGCTATTTGCAGTTTTGCAGAAGCGGAAATCAATTCACCCGAATCCCAAAAACTTACAGTGGGTTCCACCGTTAAGGAATACACGACAAGTGATACGGAAAAAACCGTCCACCCTAGAACGATATTCCACTTCTTAAATTGATTTTCCAACATATACCAAATCCTTTTCTCAAAGGACTTCAACGAAGGGAAAAAGGCAAATTAAAAAACGTTGTATTTATAGACTAGTACCCGTACTAATTTTTAAATTTTCTCAGCAATTCCGTTCTTGAGGAGATATTCAGCTTTTGATAGATATTGGTGATATGGGTCTTTACCGTACTCGGACTGATAAACAGTTCACTGGCAATTTCCTTATTACTCCTGCCCATTAGAATCAATTGGCGAATATTCTGTTCCTGTCTGGTAAGGGACTCCTTGGGATAGAAACCTTTTTTCTTGAACCGAAACAACGCTACCGTTAACCCGAAAAGCAATAGTATTAGTCCTAGATTCGCCATTTTACTCCAACTATATTTTTGCTCTACGTCGGCAAGTGTTAAAAAAGCCATCCTACGGGATAAGAATTGATACTCCTCTGGCTTCATATCGCTTTTTTGTAATTCCGTTAAAAGGGAAGTATAGTATTTTGGGTTTTCGGCTATATCCTTGTCCAATAGTCCCTTTTCGGCCAATTGTTGAATTCCTATTAATTTGACCATTAAAATTTTCAGGGAATCCTTTTTGTAAAACTCCAACTTTGCCGTATACGCTTCAGTTATTGTATCCTCTACCGACTGGCCCATAGGTTCTTCACCCTGTATTGGGGAAGCCATTTCATTGGAACCGGACGTATTTCGTGCAGAAGCCATTCCACCAGAACTGTATATGGCCGTAATTGGGGCAAGGTAGACCCCAAACAATAACATGCAAAGTAAAAGCGGTGTTTTCACTTTTCTAAAAATTAGGTACCATAAAGTTACAAAATATGACTCATTGTCCATCTTGTACGGACACAACGAGAAGTTCAGGTTTATAAATCAATCCCTAAAAATCAATCTACCATTGAAAATTTCTTGGACATCCACATTCTCAGGGCGATTAAAGGAAATAACATCGCCATTTCCACGAATAGTTCCAGAAATGGATTCTTGGGGGTTGACCAACATATCGTTGCTTCCTCGGTGATTAATTGAGACCGTCTGGGCAATTAACTCCTGTGCCTCTATTCGAGAATCGCCCGCTGCAATGTTAAGATTTAGGTCTTGGGTAGCCCCTCGCAAGTTAAAATAGGCAATACCATTTACAACAATACTCAAACTCCCCGTATTTAAATCCAAATCAAATTCCCCATCGGTGGTTTCAGCTTCGGGGACTACAAAACTTTCTGAAAGTAAAGTCAAACTTGGATAGGATAAAATACCATCACTTTTTATGGGAAGACCCGTACTACTTCTAATTTCCGTAATGTTCGGTGAGGTCACGTAAACGATTGTTAAACCATACTCCCTAAAAAGGTTACATCCGTTTTCATTGCGTAAAATGAGTCGGTCACCCTCCACCGCTATGGAAACTTCTTCCCTTAGGTTTTCACCAGTCTCGAGTTCCACTTTTTGCGTATCCCCTTCTGATAGAACAAGCGCTACTTTTTCGAATACCGTTATTTTGGTGAATTCAGGGACCAGTATTTCCTCTCGAACCAAATCGCCAGCTGACTGTAGGCAATCCGGTGCGTTTTCCGAATTGCAGGATAAATTAATACAAAGCATCAAAACCATAAAAACTGTTTCTATGGAAACAAATATTCTTTTTGTGTTTGCATTGAGCTTTTTCATGAATTACAATCTAATTCCTACACCAAATTCCACGGCCTCGGCTGCTGCCCCATGTGATTTCAAAGTGATGGCACCGAACATTTTGTCTCCAAAATACCGTTTTAAGCCGACCCTATTGTATACCCGCCCTTCAAAATCGAACGGATAATAAACATAATAGCCCAACTGAGTAATGATAGACATACTATTGATAAATAACTCGTGACCTAAAAAAACACCTGCCCTTTTATAATCATCATCGGGCCTTACATCCATCTCAGGAAATGACGTGCCCTGAAACCGAATCAACTCCTTCAAAAAATTAGAAAAGAACACATCCCCTCCCAGCTGAATGGCACTTTTTCTTCCCAACCTTTTATCCGCATAGGCAGAGAAAATAAAGAATCCGTATTGCCCTGAATCGATTACATCGCTCTCATTAAGTCCTCCCCTTAAAATCAAATTATATTTTACCGGCTCGCTAATTTTTTCCCTATCCGAAGTACTGATATAGGACAATTCCTTTCCTCCGTCCAAATCATAGGTAAGGCCCATATTTAAAGCAAAGGTATTCGTGGAAGTATTGGGGGACCTAAAATTACCATTGGAATAATGGATGACGGAAACCCCGGCCTTTAAACCCAATCCCGAAATAATATTTTCCTTGTGATAGTTCAGCATTAGATAGGTGGAACTTAAAAAATCCGACCCATAGGCGTTGTTCCTAAAATTTTCCTCCCTGTCATAGGGATTGGTGGTATAGGCAATGCCCTGCCCTATCCTAAACTGGACATTCCTTTTTAAAAAATAAAAATTGTAATGTGCATACAGCCCGAAATTCCTGCCCAATGTGGCATTGTTCATATCCTGATAAACAAACGAGGCCCCGTAATCCGGATAGTTATATAGCTCCTCCCATTCTTTCGACCCATAGGTTTTGCGATTGTAGCCCAAAATAAAACCACCGGGATGATTGGCAATTAAATGCGAAATGTCTGGATTATGAAGTAAGATAGACCCATAGAATTGGCTAAAATCCAAGGTATGTTTTTTGATTTCCGAATTTTGGGAAAAACATAGCGTTCCCAATAGGGACAATAACAAAAAACATTGCTGTTTCATGGGGGTCAAAGGTAGTAAAGTTGGTTGTTAGTTTCTAGTTATTGGTTGATTGTATTTCCCAATTAAAACTGAAAATATTACTTATACCCTTTATTTAGTCCTGTAGCTAAGCGCTTAACTTTAAAAAACCTCTTTCGCAATAGCCTTAATATTGTCCGATTTTCCCATGGAATAATAGTGCAAAACGGGTACACCTGCCGCCTTCAATTCCTTGGATTGCTGAATGGCCCACTCTACTCCTATTTCTCGTACTTCCTTATTGTTTTTGCAGTTCTCCACTGCATCGATCAAATCCTGAGGAATATCAATACGGAATACCTGTGGCAACAATTGCAGGTGTCGCTTAACCGCAACCGGCTTTATTCCCGGTATTATCGGTACATTGATACCCAAATTTTTGGCGGCCTCCACAAATTCAAAATATTTTTGATTGTCAAAGAACATCTGTGTCACCACATAATCGGCCCCGGCATCGACTTTTTCTTTCAAGCGTTTTAAATCGGTCTGTAATGATGGTGCTTCCAAATGCTTTTCGGGATATCCCGCCACTCCAATACAGAAATCGGGATAATCATCAGAGGTAATTGTTTCATGTAAATACTGACCATGACTTAAATTCCGAATCTGTTCCACCAACTCCTTGGCATAACAATGTCCACCTTCCGTTGGGGTAAAATATCGTTCCTCCTTCATGGAATCTCCCCTTAGGGCCATCACATTGTCAATGCCCAAATAATGACAATCCACCAAGACGTATTCGGTTTCCTCCTTGGTAAAACCTCCGCATAACAAATGTGGAACGGTATCCACATGGTATTTATGCTGAATGGAAGAACAAATACCCACCGTTCCAGGTCTCATACGGGTCACCCTCTTTTCCAAAAGTCCACCTTTGTCAATATATACATACTCTTCCCTGGATGTGGTCACATCAATAAAAGGCGGTTTAAATTCCATCAAAGGATCTATATTATCATACAGTTCCTGTATGCTCTTTCCCTTAACGGGCGGTATCAATTCAAAGGAAAACAAGGTCTTTCCCTTGGCCTGTTCTATATGTTGCGTTACTTTCATAGGCCTCTCCCCCGCCCTCTCCAAAGGAAAGGGAGCTTCTTGGGGACTCATTATATTATTATTTCAATTTCATTCTTCCCCACAAGCTCCAAAGGAGGAACTTTACCTGGGTATATTAATTTTATTATATTATAATTTTGGGCGTTCGGGCGGGCTTTATGCTATATTTTTATAAATCTACAACTTATAAAAGATGCCGCTTCAATCCCTAACGCATATCAATCATCCGCAATATTTGGCGCGAGCCATTTTTTAGCCATTTCCAAACTGATTCCTTTTCTCTGGGCAAAATCGGCCACCTGATCCTCCTTAATTTTTCCCAGACCAAAATATTTTGCCTCCGGATTGGCAAAATAATATCCCGAAACTGATGCTGCCGGCCACATGGCCAGACTGTCCGTTAGCTTTACCCCTATTCTTTCCTCTACTTGAAGTAGTTCCCAAATGGTCAGTTTTTCCAAATGATCGGGACACGCCGGGTACCCCGGTGCCGGACGAATTCCTTTGTATGACTCCTTGATCAATTCCTCATTGCTTAAATTCTCATCCTTGGCATAGCCCCAGTACTTGGTTCTCACCTCCTTATGCAAATATTCAGCAAAGGCCTCGGCCAAACGGTCCGCCAGGGCCTTCACCATAATGGAATTATAGTCATCCAAGTTCTTTTCAAATTCAGCGGCAATTTCAGCAGTTCCAAAACCTGTAGAAACACAGAAAGTCCCAATATAATCCTGGACACCGCTTTCCTTTGGTGCAATAAAATCGGCCAAGGCATAATCTGCAACGCCTTCCCTACGCTGTAACTGTTGTCTTAGGGTTCTAAATACATAGGTATTTCCATCATCCGGATTCCTGACCTCGATATCATCAGCATTTACGGTATTTGCCGGAAACAGCCCAAAAACGGCCTTTGCCTTCAATTGTTTCTTGACCAAAATCTCCTTCAGCATGGTTTGGGCATCGGCAAAGAGATTGGTGGCCTCTTTTCCCACAACATCGTCGGTCAATATATAGGGATATTTTCCATGCAATTCCCAGCTTCTAAAGAAAGGGGTCCAATCAATGAAGGGGACTAATTTATCCAGCTCTTGACCTTCTATCACCTGTATCCCCAACATATGAGGTTCCTTTATTTTAGCATTGCTCCAGTCGATTTTAAACTTATTCTCACGGGCCTGGGCTATCGTTTTGTATTCCTTTTTTACGGAACGCTTTAAAAACTTGTCCCTAAAGTCATCATAGTCTTCCTTAATCCTCATTTTGTAAGCCGCGGAAGTTTCTTTCTGTAAAAGATCGCCAACAACGGTTACAGCCCTGGAGGCATCGTTTACATGGACCACGGCCTCCTTATATTGTGGGTCTATTTTTACAGCCGTATGTGCCTTACTCGTGGTTGCCCCACCAATCAACAACGGAATGCTGAAGTTATTGCGCTGCATTTCCTTGGCTAAGTGCACCATTTCATCCAAGGAAGGCGTAATCAATCCGCTAAGACCAATAATATCTACCTTTTGTGCTATGGCCTCGGCAATGATTTTCTCCGGTGGTACCATCACCCCCAAATCAATAATCTCATAATTGTTACACGCCAATACCACACTTACAATATTCTTTCCAATATCGTGCACGTCCCCCTTCACAGTCGCCATCAGTATTTTCCCATTGCCTTCCGAATCCCCTTCCTGCGGATTGGCCAATTTCTCCTCTTCAATATAGGGCAACAAATAGGCAACGGCTTTTTTCATGACCCGCGCCGATTTCACTACTTGAGGCAAAAACATTTTACCGCTCCCGAACAAATCTCCGACAACATTCATTCCCGTCATCAAATGACCTTCAATGACCTCGATAGGTTTATCCGATGCTTGCCGGGCTTCCTCTACATCCACTTCTATATACTGGTCGATTCCTTTGACCAAGGCCCTTGTAATTCGTTCCTGCAGGGGTTCCTCTCTCCAAGAATTATCCACTTTGCTTTCCTTGGCCTTACCTACAACGGATTCCGCAAATTCCAATAATCGTTCGGTCGCATCCTCTCTACGATTCAACATGACATCCTCAACATGCTCCAGAAGGTCCTTGGGAATATCGTCATAAACCTCCAACATCGTTGGGTTTACGATACCCATATTCATGCCGGCCTTTATCGCGTGATACAAAAACACCGAATGCATGGCCTCCCGAACAGGATTATTACCCCGAAATGAAAATGAAACATTACTTACCCCGCCACTGACACTACAATACCGTAAATTTTCTCGCACCCACTTGGTAGCTCTTATAAAGTCCAGCGCATTGAGTTTATGCTCATCCATACCTGTGGCAACCGGGAAGATATTGAGATCGAAAATGATATCCTCTGGCGGAAAACCAACCTGGTTCACCAAAATATCATAGGAACGTTTGGCGATTTCAATACGTCTTTCGTAATTGTCTGCCTGGCCAACCTCATCAAAAGCCATAACAATTACCGCAGCCCCATATCGCTTTATCAATTTGGCGTGATGTATGAATTCGGCTTCGCCCTCCTTCAAGCTTATGGAATTAACCACACATTTTCCTTGAACAACTTGTAATCCTGCCTCAATAATTTCCCATTTGGAACTATCGATCATAAGAGGCACTCGGGCAATATCAGGTTCGGCAATGACCAGATTCAAAAACTTGACCATCGCTGCTTTCCCATCGATTAAACCATCGTCCATGTTGATATCGATAATCTGGGCTCCTCCTTCCACCTGTTCCCTGGCAACATCCAAAGCTTCCTCAAATTTTTCCTCTTTTATCAGCCGTAGAAATTTCTTGGAACCTGCCACATTGGTCCTTTCCCCTACGTTAATAAAATTACTTTCTGGTGTCACCACCAAAGGTTCCAGACCGCTAAGTTTAAGGTATTTTTTTTGTTTGCTTTCCATATCTATACCTGCTCTACCATTAATGGTCTTGGCTTGTAATCCTTAACCAAATCAGCAATTGCTTTAATATGGGCGGGCGTAGTTCCACAACAACCTCCAATAATATTGATTAACCCTTTATCCAGATACTCCTTAATTTGACTCGCCATTTGTTCCGGATTTTGGTCATATTCTCCAAAAGCATTGGGCAGTCCAGCATTGGGATGGGCCGATATTCCGAATTCACTTTTTTTGGAAAGGACCTCTAAATGGGGCACTAAGTCCTTAGCTCCCAAGGCACAGTTGAATCCTACAGATAACAAAGGAATATGGGATACGCTAATCAGAAATGCCTCAGCGGTTTGACCCGTCAATGTTCTGCCAGATGCATCCGTAATGGTCCCGCTTATCATGATAGGAACGTCTATATTTCGTTCTTCCTTCACTTCTTCTATTGCAAATAAAGCGGCCTTACAATTTAAGGTGTCCGTTATGGTTTCAATCAACAAAACATCCACACCACCATCCAAAAGCGCTTCTACTTGCTGCTTGTATGCAATACGTAATTCCTCAAAAGTAATGGCTCTATAACCCGAGTCGTTCACATCAGGGGACATACTGGCTGTTTTATTCGTAGGTCCCATGCTACCTGCCACAAAACGTGGTTTTTCGGGGGTTTTCAACGTGTATTCTTCGGCGACTTTTTTAGCGATGACGGCCGATTCATAATTAAAATCATAGACAAAATCCTCCATCTCATAATCTGCCATGGCAATAGTGGTACTGGAAAAAGTATTGGTCTCAATGATATCCGCCCCAGCCTCTAAATACTTACGATGCACTTCGGCCAAGGCTTCAGGTTGTGTCAACGCCAACATATCGTTATTGCCTTTAACATCAATATGCCAATCCTTAAATCGTTCACCACGAAAATCCGCCTCTGTAAACTTATATCGCTGCAACATGGTGCCCATCGCACCATCCAATACCAAAATTCTTTTTTGAATTTCCTCTTTTATATTGCTCATTTCTGTTTCATATTGGACGTTATAACCTCCTATTTTAAATCATTTAAATGTAATGTAAGGAATCAAGAATAGGAATTTGGGCTAAGCCTTTTGGGGTTATCTTTCCCGATGGCATTCGGGATAGAACGTAGCACCTACTTACCTACTGACCAAATCAGACTAGACCAAGGGTTGCCAAGGCTTCAAAGGGTCTATTCCCTCCACCTTTCTTGATAACAATACAGTTTTTAAAAGAACTGGGGCAAAGTAACGGCTCTACCCGTTCAAAACCAAATAATCATTTTTGTAAAGACTTTTCCATAACAAAAAACCCTTCAATTAGTATTCTTGAAGGGTTCCTTAGTCGTTTTAAAAATTACTATGCTATACTTTGAACCACTTCTTTTTTAGCCTCTTTTTTGGAGCCATCAAATCCTTCTACCCCACCAACCGTAGTATATTTCATCACATATCGTTTGCCAGGATTGATGATTTGATACGCATACTGACACATTACCGCCGCTTCATGAAAACCGGAAAGAATCAATTTCAACTTCCCCTCATAGGTATTCACATCTCCAATGGCAAAAACTCCCGGTATATTTGTCTGATAGTCCTTGGCATTGTTCACTTTGATAGCATTCTTCTCAATTTCCAATCCCCAATTACCAATTGGACCCAATTTCGGTGAAAGTCCGAAAAGCGGAATAAAATTATCCACTTCTAGGTAGGTTTCACCTTTTTCGGCGTCGTTATGTTTGATGACAACGGCTTCCAACTTTTCATCGCCATATAATTTTTTAACCTCGGCTTCCGTGAATAATTTTATTTTACCCAATTTGGCCAATTCCGATGCTTTCTCAACGGAGTCCAAGGCTCCTCGAAATTCATTTCTACGATGAACCAAGGATACTTCCGAAGCGACATCGGCCAAGAAAATGGCCCAGTCTAGGGCAGAATCTCCTCCACCGGCAATAACCACCTTTTTACCACGATATACCTCCGGGTCCTTAACCATATAAGCCACGCCTTTTTCCTCAAAATCCACAATATTGGAAATGGGAGGCTTTCTTGGCTCGAAAGAGCCCAAACCGCCTGCAATCACCACAACGGGTGCATGGTGCTGTGTACCTTTGTTCGTGGTAACTATATAGGAGCCATCTTCTTGTTTGTCCAAGGTTTCCGCACGTTCCCCCAAGGTAAATCCGGCTTCAAATGGCTTTATCTGTTCCATAAGATTATCCACCAAAGTGCCTGCCAATATTTCCGGAAAAGCGGGTATATCGTAAATCGGTTTTTTGGGGTAAATCTCCGAGCACTGACCACCAGGCTGTGGCAATGCATCGATAAGATGGCATTTTAATTTTAGCAGTCCTGCTTCAAATACGGTAAATAACCCTGTTGGACCTGCACCTATGATTACAATATCTGTTTTTATCATACTTCTTAATTAGGATTTAGTGGTTAGGAGTTAGCTGTTTAGGTAAAAAAAATCTTTTATCTATTCACTTAGAACTTTTAACTCTTTACTATCTACATATCGTTTTTTTATTTCGATAAGCTTTTGCCGATGTCCAACCACTTCACCAATAATAATGATGGCAGGGTTGGACAACCTATTTTTCTTTACTTCTTCTTCTATACCGGAAATGGTTCCTACCCCTATTTTCTCGTCCTTCCGAGTACCATTTTGGATAATGGCAATAGCTTTTTCGCCCTTCCCTTCCTTTTTAAAAAGAGAAACAATTTCGGGTAATTTGGACATTCCCATGAGAATGACAACCGTAGCATTACTTTTAGCTGCCAAGGCTACGTCTCCTGATAATTTATGCTGTTTTGTAGTTC
>JAUIGC010000066.1 GCA_030429835.1 Bacteroidia bacterium | reverse complement strand
AATGACTCCATTTTAAAACCAAAAAATACCAAAATCAAGGCAATGACTATAAAGATATTTACGGGTTCGGAGATCATTGCCATTATCAAAGATTTTAATTTCGAAGCCCTAGATTGGTCGGTAATAGCTCGTTTGCTATAATACCAATTCATGGCCACGAGGTAGAGGATTATCAATACAAACACTTTATTGCCCAAATCTGCCATGGCCGCCTTTGCCAAGTATCCTTCACCCAAAAACTCCAAGACAAATGGAAAACAGGAAAGTCCGGGAGCCAAGGATGGAACCAATAATCTTGCCGTACGATATTCAGGAGTATTTTTTTTAATCCCCGTTATGGGCATTAAAAAGGGAAACAAGAGAAATAGGACAATGTTTAGGCCAAGCGCTAAAAATGGTAAAGAAAGCAGTTCCGCATCTATTTGAACACCTAACAAGGCAATAAAAATAGTTGCAGGTAAGGCAAGGTTTAAGATTATTTTCTTGATTCCGGTCAGCTCTTCCTTTGATCCAAATTTGAATTTAAGGAGTAGACCAATACCAATAAATAACAAAAAGGTAAATGTCTTTTGTAAAGTATAATCCATCTTTTTTAAGCCAAAACGTCAGTAAGTGCAGCTGTAAATATTTTCATTTCATCCATGGTGCCCATACTCACCCTGCACCAATTCTTGCCCATAAATTCGAAGGCCCTAACACCTACCTGTTTTTCACGCATCTTATCCAAGAAAAGTTTCCCATCCATTTCTATAGGAAATATAATGAAGCTAGTATGTGACGGAACATAATCATAGCCTAATTTGGATAGACTCTTATAGACATATTCCCTTGCAGCTGCATTTTTTTCTCGTGAAGCATCCTGAAACTCCTTGTCATCCATACTAGCAAGGGCGGCAAAAATCGACGTGTAAGAAATGCCCATACCTCCTCGCGTAATTTTTTGGATTTTTTCCAAAGTGGATTCCTGTGCTACTATATACCCTACGCGAAGCCCGGCCATACCATGGATTTTAGAAAAAGTCCTGGCAATGATTACGTCCTTACCTTCATTAATAAGGCTAACCATACTCTGCTTGGTCCCATCTTCAAGGAATGCGAGGTAGGCCTCATCCACAAAAACAGGTACTTTTTCCGAGACCCTGGAACAGAAATCCAACAATTCCTTGCTATCCGTTATACTACCGGTAGGATTGTTAGGGTTACATATATACACAAGTTTGGTTTCCGAATCTATGGCTTCCTCCATGGCCTTTAGGTCATGTGACCAATCTTCCTTGAGAGGAACAGGTTTCCAACTGGCTCCAGTTGCTTGCGCAACCTGCATGAGCGACATATAGGATGGGTCTGCAGAAACAACATTTCCTCCATTAAGAAACAATACCATACCGGTTTTTTCCAAAAGATCGGAAGATCCCGGCCCCATCATAATGTTTTTTGGGCTCACCCCTTCTTCGACCGCAATTTTATCAATAAGATCGAATAATTCCTTCCATGCATATCGGTTACCTTTAGTGGCAACTTCTCTAAGAGCTTCTACCGCTTTTGGAGAAGGTCCATATGGATTTTCATTGGCATTCAACTTCGCCAAAAGTTTGGACTCCTCAGGAAATTTCTTAGGCACAAACTCTTTAAAAAATGGGCTGTACAAGGCGTTTCCTTCAGTATCCAAAGGAATATATGTTTTGGGAACTTCCGAGATTCCCAAGTGTGGGAATAAAGTGATACCTCCTGCTGTGAGCAATCCTGTTTTTAACCAGTTTCTGCGATTTAATTTTCCTGTTTCCATTAGTTCTATAGGGTTTAATTAGCTATAGAGACTAATTTAGAAATAGGTAAGTCCAAATCCTATCCTAATAATATAAAAATCAACTAGTTAAAACTTTGATAGCATAATAATAACAGGGTAAAATTATCAATTTGACAATGAAAATGACGAAAATCAGGGTTATTTTGCGAATATTCCATCCTTTTCAATCAATGGGATAGGTATAAGGTTATGTTCATTAACGGTTCCTTTTTCAAAAAGAAACCTCTTTTCATAAAGCTTGTCATCCGCATAGTAGGTAACAAAAAACTCATTGTTCAGTCTAAGGACATCTTCTTGAACCAATTCCACTTTTTCGAATGATTTGGCGGCTACAACACCAATGGCATGTCTCATGGTTGAGGTTTTTACCTGTCCATCATATCCTTTGGATACTATAATGGCCATTTCTATAGGTGTCTTGCGGTTGTTGATGATATAGGCATTCCAGTCCCTGGACAAAAATTCTTTGTTCCATTCGTAAATGAGGGCAATATAAACGTCTTTTGCAATAGGTATTTCTATATCTTTTTTCAAAAGGTAATTTTTTAGGACAACTAGATGAGTTCCAAAAAGCCCAAAAGCTATAGGGCACTTTTGAATTGTTCTAGGAACCGTATATCGTTTTCGCTCAACAATCGAATATCGCTTATTTGATGTAATAAAAGGGCAATCCGGTCTATTCCCATTCCAAAGGCAAAGCCAGAGTATATTTCCGGGTCTATTTTACAATTCCTAAGAACATTGGGGTCGACCATACCACAGCCCATGATTTCCAACCATCCCGTTCCCTTGGTCATTTTATAATCGGTTTCGGTTTCAAGCCCCCAGTACACATCCACCTCGGCACTGGGTTCCGTAAAGGGGAAATAGGATGGACGCAACCTAATTTTTGATTTTCCGAAAAGTTCGGTGGTAAAGTATTGTAAGGTCTGCTTTAAATCAGCAAATGACACGTCCTTATCAATATAGAGCCCTTCTACTTGATGAAAGAAGCAGTGGGACCTTGCAGAAATAGCCTCGTTTCTATAGACCCTTCCCGGAGAAATGGTCCTGATGGGCGGGGTATTATTTTCCATATAACGCACCTGCACGGAAGATGTATGGGTCCTCAATAAAATATCTGGATTTGTCTGGATAAAAAAGGTATCCTGCATATCTCGAGCAGGATGATATTCCGGTAAATTGAGTGCAGTGAAATTATGCCAATCATCCTCAATTTCAGGTCCTTCCGAAACATTGAATCCAATTCTGGAAAAAATATCTATAATCTTGTTCTTAACAATTGATATAGGATGTCTCGCACCCAATTCGGTAGGATTTCCTGGTCTGGTCAGGTCGCCAAAAAGTTTTTCTTCGGACTTATTAAGTTCCAAAGATTGTTTCAACTGCTCTACCTTCTCGGTTGCCGCCTGCTTTAATTGATTAATCGTTTGGCCAAACTCCTTTTTCTGGTCATTGGGAACATTTTTAAATTCTGCAAAGAAGTCGTTTAAAATTCCTTTTTTACCCAAGTATTTAATCCTAAATGCTTCTATAGCATCCATGTTGTCTGCAGTAAACGAGGATACTTCTGCAATTTGCTCCTTTATTTTATCAATCATAACGCTTGAATAAAGCAGCAAATTTAAAACTTTTAAAAAACGTAGGCCGTGTTTTTCTAGATTAAGATATTCATTAAATAGTATTATGGAAGGGTTAATCCAAATGGTAAATTTCCATAATCTCCTTTAGGATTCCTTCAAAATCGATATTAAGATCGATCAGTTTACCTGTATGGACATCAAAAACCCATCCGTGGACCGTAAGGTCCCGTTGCCGATAAGCTTTTTGCACGACCGCAGTTTTAATGAGGTTAACACATTGCTCTTGGACATTTAGCTCCACCAAACGGTCATATTTCTTTTCTTCGTCCTCAATACTATTCAGTTCATCCTTGTGAAGCCTGTAAACATCCCTAATACAGCGCAGCCATGGGTTTAATAGACCTAAATCCGCGGACTGCATTGCAGCTTTTACGCCTCCGCAGGCGTAATGACCGCATACTACCAAGTGATTAACTTTCAAATGTTCTACGGCATATTCAACTACGGACATCGTATTCAGGTCAATATTAATGACCATATTGGCAATATTCCTATGAACGAAAACCTCACCAGGATTTAGCCCCATGAGTTCCTCCGCAGTAACACGGCTATCTGAACAACCAATATATAAGGACTCCGGGTTTTGGCCTTTGCCAAGTTCATTGAAGTAATTTGTATGCAATGACAGTTTTTCCTGAATCCATTTTTTATTGTTTTCAAATATCTTATCTAAGAAATTGGATGCCATAGTATAGTATTAGTCGATAGAAAGATAGTCTATTCTGAAACAAAAAAGGCCAATGCTTTTAACGTGGGCCTTTCCATAGGGCAATATATCTTTAGTAGAAATCGACAGCTCCTGAGGATATGTCGTACATAGCACCAACTATCATAATTTCTCCATTCTCCTCCATTTCTGCCAAAACACGACTCCTGGCCCTAATGTTTTCAATGGTTATTTCCACATTTTTTGCAGAAACATTATCTACGAACTCTAGGTTGGAAGAATTTCTTTTACTTTCATCTATTGGTTCCTTTACAGCGGCCACTGCGGGTTCTATCTTATTGATTAAGGCGGTAAGATTCCCCAATCTCGCATGGTCACAGGCTCCTTTGATGGCTCCACAGCTGGTATGCCCCAAGACTACAATTAATTTGGTACCTGCCAATTTACAGGCAAATTCCATACTCCCCAAAATATCCTCGTTGACGAAATTTCCGGCAATCCGAATACTGAAAATATCTCCCAGTCCTTGATCAAAAACGAGTTCCGCAGAAACACGCGAATCAATACAGCTCAGGATGGTTGCGAACGGAAATTGGCCCTCACTTGTGTCATTGACCTGTTCCAATAAGTTTCTGTTTGCCTTTAGATTATTTTGGAATCGCTGGTTTCCTTCCTTTAAAAATCGCAATGATTTTTCAGGGGTCATTGTCGCTTGTGTTTCTTTTGTATGTGCTTTCATTTTTTGCTTTTATGTTATTAGCTAAGGCTGATATCTGATTTGGGATTTTCTTCGAAAAACTCAATAAAGCTCGATGGATTCTCCACAATTCCCCTCTTGGAAACAAGCTTAATGTCAATATTCCGATCCTTGGCTTTATATCTAAAATCCTCAAGTATTTCTATTATATCATTGTCTAGGTATCTTGTATTCAAAACATTTATTTCCAGAAGAGTATTTTTAGGCAAGTTATCCAACTCTTTTAAAATTGCTCCTTTATTAAAAAAGGTAACTTCCTCTGCTAAGGTCATTTTGATTCTGTTTTTTCCTTCTGGATTTTCTTCAATGTGCAAAAAGTGTGAATTTTGATAACTCTTTAGTAGAATTACAATAATACCTACACCCAACCCAAGTCCAATTCCTATCAATAAATCTGTAAAAATAATTCCTATTACGGTGACGAAGAAGGGTATGGATTGCTTCCACCCAAGATCGTACATTTTTTTGAACAAGGCAGGTTTTGCCAATTTGTAGCCAACAATAAATAAAATGGCGGCTAGAACAGACAAAGGAATCATGTTCAGCAAGGTAGGAATTAGGATGACGGAAAATAATAGAAAAAAACCATGTATAATAGCCGAAAGCTTGGTCCTTCCACCAGATTGGATATTGGCCGAACTACGTACTATGACCTGTGTGATAGGAAGCCCACCAATCATACCAGAAATAATATTACCGGTTCCCTGGGCCAATAGCTCCCTATTCGTCGGGGTTACATTTTTATGGGGGTCCAACTTATCGGTAGCCTCAACGCAAAGCAAGGTTTCCAAACTGGCGACCAAGGCTATCGTAAAGCCGGTTACCCATACTTGGGGATTGGTAATAGCAGAAAAATTAGGAAAACTGAATTGTCCAATGAAAGATGAAATTCCATCTGGTATGGGAACACTTACCAAATGTTCTTCTGAGATTCCCAATACTTCATGGTTAGCGGTCAATACATAATATATTATTCCCACAGCCACCGCAACGACTGGGCCTTGTACCAATTGAAAAAATTTAGCCTTTTTAATCAGTACCCTGTCCCAAAGAATCAGAATGCCCAAACCAATAATAGCAATCAAGGTTGCACCCGGACTTATATTGTTTATGGTATTCAATATTTCCGAAAACGTATTTTCACCATCCACTTGAAAAAAGGACCAGTCGCCTTCAGGATCTGGATCGTAACCAAAAAAATGGGGTATTTGCTTTAAAATGATAATGATACCGATACCTGTCAACATTCCCTTAATTACAGAAGAGGGGAAATAGTATCCTATTATTCCTGCTTTTAGGACTCCAAAAATTAATTGGATAACACCACCGATTACTACAGCTACCAAAAAATTTTGATAACCTCCCAATGCACCAATAGCGGTTAAAACGATTGCAGCCAAACCGGCGGCAGGCCCGCTGACCCCAATATTGGATCCGCTAAGGGCGCCAACAACGATACCTCCAATGATGCCTGCAATTAAACCCGAAAATAATGGAGCTCCGCTTGCCAATGCAATCCCAAGGCATAGAGGGAGGGCTACAAAGAATACGACTATACTAGCCGGAATATCGCTTTTTAAATGTTTGAACATGATTATTGAAATCTTTAGGTTCCCCGTAGATTAGAAGAACAGGTTAAATTTTATATAGATCGTAAAGAAAAACCTATGATTTCGGGGGTGGTAACGATACTTCGATATTGCCGGAAGTATGATAGGTAAAATGACTATTGAAGGCTAAAGCCTTTTTGTTGAAGGGAGATAAATCGATGTTAAGATCGAATACTAATGCCGTTCCAATGAATTCCTTAATTTCCTGTTTGTCTTCCTCATCGTTTAAATCCATAACTACAGGATTTTTTACATCAAAATCCGTCAACGTTATAATGGAAGGGGCCAAAATGGCAACCATCAAGGAAAGGGTTACTATTATATTTAAAATAGATTTCAACAGCTATGGGGTTTGCTTTCTACTAATATAGGCATTCTATTCTAAAGTGAAAGCACAAAGGTTTCATATGCAAATGGACCTAAAACTGTTTTAGGATTTTAAGATCTTTTTCTGGCATCCAACCGGTTTTACCATCAGAGAGTCTTATTCGCACATAATTGTTCAAACTCTCAAGTACATTCACTTTTGTGCCCGAGTGCAGAACAAAGACTTCATCACTGGTTTCATTGGGTTCTGAACTAATGGCAACTTCATCGGCAAAAATTATGGCAGGATTGTCCGTATTGAAAGAGTTGAATTCAATAGCTGCAAATATGATAAAAACGACACAAATGAAAAGCGCTATTAAACTACCAATGAATGCGAGTCTTTTTTTTGTGGAATATTGATTATAATAAAAGACGATGTACAATACAACAAAAAGGACCATACACAATATGCTGGCATAAGCCCATTGGTCAAATGTCAGCTTAGAGGTAATACTTTTATAAATTCTTGAAAACCCGGTCTGGGGCAAGGTATCTATGGCGTCTAACGTCATGTTTTGGGCATAGGCCAAGTTGGTCTTTACTTCTTGGTCGACCGGATTCAACAAGAGCGATTTTTCATAATAATAAATGCTTTCAGGTATTTTGTTGAGCTTATAATAGGCATTTCCAAGATTGTAATACAATGCGGCCGAGTGCTCGTTGTTCTGTAATATGCTATCATAGGCTTCAATCGCCTTTTCATATTCACCGTTGTTATAGGCTTCCGTGGCCTGATTAAATAAGGCCTCATTTTGGGCATTTCCCAACAATCCCAAAAGAAGACCAAATAGTATGGATAATTTTTTGAACATACCTACAATTGTTTATCCATTAATGAAATTACCTCACTTGCCTTATCGTAGTCACGCTGCATTTCTACTTTTGAAAATGGACTATATCTGGCCGCTTCGCAATTCTGTAGTAGTCCTATGAACTCGGTTATGGTAGATTCCTCAATACCCTTTTTGGACAATAATTCAGAAATCTTGTCCTTGCTGAATTCTGAGGTCTCTATTTTTAGTTTCGCCTTTAGATAGTTATGCAACGCCCTTTCCAAAGCAATATAAAAGGCATCCTTGTTCCCAAGTTCCTTTCTGGCGGCGGAGAGATATTTTCTGGCTAATTTATTGGCCCGTTTCACTTTGTTACCAACGACATCCTCTGCTATGGCATCTCTTTTCTTTCTAAGGAATATGGCCAATGGAATGAACAACAATGGTCCAAATAACCATAAATAATATTGGGTAGAACTAAAGAAATAGGAAGTTCCTATCTTCGAGAGATTTGGTGATAGTTTAATAAAATTAAACTGGCTGCCAGTGGTAACCACCTGTTGTTTATTGGTTTGCCCAACAGCCGAGTTCGAAGGGTTGACACCATTATTGGGGCCTTCAAGAACATTGATGATTATCTCTTCTGAATTCAGGGTCTCGTATCTTTCAGTTTTTGGGTTAAAAAAGCTGAAGGAAATGGAAGGAATGGGATATTTACCCCTGAAAGAAGGAACAATGGTGTAACTGTTGCTTACTTTTCCCTGCATACCGCTTAGGTTTGTTCTCACATCTTCGGTAAACTCAGGCTCATACACTTCTAAAGAGCTTGGAAGATCAGGTTCTGGAAGCTTAAAGAGCTTTAAATTTCCTTTACCGCTCACTTCAACGGTGGCCTGTAAGGATTCTGTGGCGTTCAGGTCCGTTTTGGTCGTATTGACCCGAAAGTCGAATTCACCGACTGCACCTGTAAAATCTGCGGGCTGATTGGCCACTGGTAAACTCTTCACATTGATGACCCTATTTCCGGCGGAGACGGTTTTATTGGTCTGCGAATAAATTCTACCTCCAAAAAAATCTCTTCGGGCGGTGGGAACGTCTACCGTAACATCTAAGGATAAAGGTTCAATTTCCAGTTTGCCAACCTTTTGGGGATATAAAACTACCCTCTTTAAAACAACATAACGATAGGGTTTACCCTGATAAGTTCCATTTTGGGCGGTCAATCTTGAAACTCTAATATCCTGACTCCAAAAATTATTATATGTAGGATTGTCCAACGGTTGATAGTTGGAAACACTGATATCGGGACTTACGTAAAGCTTATAGACCACGCTGATGGCCTCGTTTAGGTAGGGGTCCGTTTTTGAAACCTCCGCAACCAAATGAAGGTTTTCGTCGGCAACGTCATCTGCTGTCATTTGATCAGATGGTTTGTCCACCGCTGTGGTCACTTCAATTTCCTTAGGCAAGGATTTATAGGTTTTACCTGCTATCACAATCGTCGCCTGTTCAATGGTAAATTTACCTTTCGCAGTGGGTGCCAAGGTATAGGAATAGGTCTTGGAGTAACTTCTTACCCCATTGATCCAAGAAGAGCTAATGGATTGTGAGGGGCCCATTAAAACCCGAAACCCTTTAAAATCTGGGGGGTTGAAATTATCACCATCCTTATTCATGGTAAAATCGACCCTAAGACGTTCGTTTAACCCCAGTTTGTCCTTGCTCAACTTCATTTCAAAGGTAACGGCATCATCTTCCTGTCCTCGCATCAATATAGCGAAGAGGAAAAGCGGAACCAGTAAAAAAAGTTTTTTGATCATTGTTCCTTGCTTACCAATCTTTTTCGTTTTTTACTTTCGCCCCTTTTACTTTCTTGGCATCTATTTTCTCCTGTACTTGTTTTTCGGCGTTTTGCATGGCCCTTAAAAGATTTTCTACCTGTTGCTTTGACAGCTGGTTTGGTTTTCGCTCTTGCTGTTCGTTTGGTTGGTCACCTTGTTCCGGTTTCTTTTTCTGTTCTTCTTTTTCGTCACCATCCCCTTCTTTATTTTCATCCTTCTTTTCATCGCCCTTATCACCTTCGTTCCCGTCTTCGCCCTGGTCCTTGTTATCCTGGTTCTGATCTTCTTTATTGTCCCCTTCCTTATCCTTATCCTGGTTTTGGTCCTTCTTGTCCTCTTGGTCTTGCTGGTCCTTATTATCGTCCTTCTTGTCTTTGTTCTCCTCTTCCTCCTTTTTTTGCATTTCCTTCGCTAGGGCAAGATTATAACGGGTTTCATCATCCGTAGGGTCGTTCCTAAGGGCTTCTTTGTAGGCTTCAACGGCTTTTGGGTAGTCCTTCCGTTTCATAAAAACGTTGCCCATATTATGATAGGCTTTGTGTTTTTCCTGTTTGGAAGTCGCTACTTCGCCAGCTTCCTTGAATCTCCCAAATGCTTCGCTATAGGTTTCATTGTTATAATACGCCGTTCCTAGATTGTAGGGAGCCGCTGCATTTTCCGGACTTTTTGCAATGGCCTTTCTGTAATCCACTTCAGCTTGCACAAAATTATTTTCGGACAGATTTTTATTTCCATCCCAGGTCAAATTGGTTGAGGTCCTTAATGCCTTTTCTTTTTCCCTTGCATCCTCTTCCTGTGAAAAAACAGAAACGGAAATGAAAAGAAGTAAAAATGTAACTATTGATTTTTTCATTTTATTCCGGATGTTTTTCATTAAACAAATTGAGCTTCTTCAACCATTTTGTCTTGCGGTCCAAGATAAAGATTTCCAAAAAGAGGAACAACAGCCCTGCTCCCAGGAACCATTGGAATTGATCTTTGTATTCCGCGAATTGCTTGGCCTCGAACTCTTTTTTATCCATTTGCAATAATTCTTCTTTGATGAACTCGACTGCGGCTTCCGTATTGGTTCCATCTATATATTCACCATTCCCCTCATTGGCTATCTCTGTGAGCACCTCTTCATTGAGCTTTGTAATGACCACTAGTCCCTGTGCATCCTTTTTTAGGGACTCCATGACACCATTTTTTTTAATGGGAATTACGGAGCCCTTTTCGGTTCCTACCCCAATGGTATAAATGGTAATACCTTCGTCTACAGCTTTTTCCACTGCGCTAGCGACAGAATCTTCAGAATGATCTTCACCATCGGAGATTATGAACAATACTCGGTTGGTCTGTTCCTCATCATCGTAAAAGGTCGTTGCCAATTCTATGGCCTGGTTGATGGCGGTGCCCTGGGATGTGAGCATGTCCGTATTCATACTTTGTAAAAACATCTTTGCCGCACCATAATCCGTTGTAATGGGCAATTGTGGGAAAGCCTGTCCGGCATAGGCGATAATCCCAATTCTATCGCTTGCCAATTGGTTAATAATTTCCGAAACCAAACGCTTTGCCTTTTCCAATCTATTGGGAGCTATATCCTCGGCCAACATACTTTTGGAAACATCTACGGCAAAAACGATATCAACACCCTCTCTTTTAACGGTCTCCAATTTGGTGCCAATTTTTGGATTTACTAGTCCCATGATCAATCCGGAAAGCCCCAAAAGAAATACTATAAGTTTCAATGTTCCCTTATAATAGGACCTTGTGGGAGTCAATCGTCGAAGCAAAGAGGTATCAGCAAACCTTTTTTGAGTCCTTTTTTTCCAAATCATTAGGAACAGGAACATGACCACGATCACCGGGATGATGAACAATAGATAAAAGTATATTTTTTCGTCTAACTGAATCATGTCTTATATAAAGCTTCTGAATACTGTATTTCTCAAAATCCATTCCAAAAGAAGAATTCCCAAGGCGAGTAAAACCCATGGTCTAAACTTTTCTTCGTATCGATAATATTTAAATTCTTCAATATCCGTTTTTTCCAATTTGTTGATCTCATCGTAGATTTCCTCCAAGGTCTCATTATCGGTCGCCCTGAAGTATTTTCCCCCGGTCACGTCTGCAATACTTTTCAACAAGTCTTCGTCAATTTCCACTTGGCGCATGCCATATCTATAAGAGCCATCTGCATTATATGCAACTGGGGACAAGGCATTTCCATTGGTTCCCAGTCCTATGGTATACGTCTTAATCCCATATTCGACGGCCAAATCCGCCGCAGTCTGGGGCTCAATGAAGCCAGAATTGTTTACCCCGTCCGTCAATAAAATAATGATTTTACTCTTTGCTTTGCTTTCCTTTAATCTGTTGACGGAGATGGCTAGTCCCATTCCTACTGCGGTACCATCTTCCAATTGGCCATAGGTTATTTCCTTAAGGGCATTGAGTACTATATCCTTATCAGTAGTTATGGGTGTTTTGGTGTATCCTTCCGCAGCATAGGCTACTAAGCCAATACGGTCGTTGGGTCTCTTTTTGATAAAGTCCGAAGCTACCTCTTTTAAGGCAGAAAGACGATTTGGTTTTAAGTCCCTGGCCAACATACTTGAGGAAACATCGATGGCCATCACAATGTCGATGCCTTTTGTGGTTTTGGTTCGGGTAGAGATGTCCTCAGTTTGTGGTCTGGCCATGGCCACAATAATGGCACTCAAGGCAAGCAATCTAAGTATAAATAGACCTGGCTTTAACTTCGGTAAAAAACTGGTGTGACCAAAACTTTTTACGGTTGATATTCTAAGAGCTGCCGTTTCTTCTTTCCGTTTAAAAATATACCATGCTATCGCTAATGGCAATATTAAAAAAAGCCAAAAGAAATACGGATTTGCGAATGATATATTGTCTAACATCTAAACGTCTGTTTTTACCTCTACACTGGTTAGAATCCTGTCAACTATTTCTTGGGCGTAGGTATCACTGTCCAGCCAAGTGAGTATTACGTTCTGTTGAAAACCTTTTCCACCAAAAAGCAGTACCGAGTATTTTCCTTTCAATAGCTCATTGGAACCGGGAACTGGAAAATCTCCGCTTCCATATACCTTAATGCCTTTAACGCCACTTATGGTAGTGAATTCCTCCTGCTTTGTAATGATATTTTTGGCTCCCTGGTTTTCAAATCCCTTAATGATTTGCTCAATAGACTGTTGAAAGGCGGCCTCCACTTCTTGGTTCATGGTTAGGGAGGTCGTTGCCACGGTAAACAGACCAATTGGGCTATGGTATCCAAAAGCCTGTATGTCCTGGATGTTGGCCTTCGCCTCTGGAGGTAGTTTAACTTCTTGTCTTACCAATACTTTGGGAGTTTCCAAAATGATGGGAGGAAATCCATAGGAACTTGAAATCCACTCGCCCTCCAATAATTCTTTGGTGGGGTGCCCCAGTACAGTATCCTTTAAATAGGTAAAACCAAATTTGAACCCAGCTACCAATACGCCCAAAACAATAATTCCGGCGAGGGTCGATAGTCCAATAATGAGTTTTCTTTTTTGTTTTTTTCTGCTCAACTCCTCCAAATATTCCGCTTGTTGCATGAGCTCTTCCTCCGTGGGTTCCGGAAGTGCTTCATGGGTCCTAACCACTATCTGTTCCACCAATTTCCGATCTTGTTCGGCTATCGATGTAGAGGGTTTGGTTCGGGCAAATTTCACGAGGTCTGCCGTTTGCAGGATATTGCTAAACTGCTGAATGGTATCTTTATCCAATTCCAATTCACCAGAGTCCCTTAAAAGCTCCAATTTCTCTATCAATTGCCCAGTGGTACTTTCCAAGGCGGCGACATGCACTTCCTCTTCCAAATAGGCCCGAACAATGGTCGTTAACTCAGAATAGTATTCCTTGAATTCGTCCTGTATCAAATATTTGGAGTTTTCAAGTCGCTTCAATTCCAATAGCGCCTTATCATAAGCCGGCAGCAAAGCTTCCTTTTCTTCTTGGGTCAAAGGTTTCTTGCGAATGAAGAACCAATAAAAAAGAAAGCCAAGGAGCAAGAAAACCAAAATTCCTATCACCAAGTATTTCCACCAATCCGTATAGCTTTTTTCAACATTGATTAGAGGCTTTATATCATACATCTTTTGGGCAACGGTATCTACGGGAACCGTTTCCACATCGATTATCATAGAATCTGTAAAATATCCGATTCCATTAATTTCTATACGTTGGGTGGGTAATTTATACGATCCTGAATCAAATTGGGTTAATGCATATATTTTTTGAAGCGTTAGCCGGTCCTTTTTCTTGGTGGTATCCGTTGCAAAAGCTTCAACGGTTTCCAAGGGAGAAAAGGTCTGTCCTTCCGGGAATATTACTTGGTCCGTAGAATCTATGTCTACGGAGACCTTCCAATGAACCTGTTCCCCTATTTTGATATATGTGGTATCAACGGAAGTGATGATGTTCGGTTTTTCCTGGGCCTGGCCACTGAAAAGGAAAAGCAGGAAACAAACGGCAAAGGCGTACCTCGACCATGATAAACTAAAAATATTTATATGGTTTGTTCTTTGCATTTAATTATCCTCTTCTTTTAAAATAGCCCAATAACTTTTTAACATAGCTCTCGTCCACCCTACAATCCAAGACCCCACAACCGGACTTGGTAAAGGTTTCCTTAAAATATTCTACCCGTTCCCTATGGAATTCGGCGTAAGAATTTCGAACTTTTTTGGATTGTGTGTTTACCAATTGTAAGGCTCCTGTCTCTGCATCCATCATTTGCACCACTCCTAGATTGGGAATATGCTCTTCCCGTTCATCATAGATGCGTATTCCGGTTACATCGTGCTTGTTTCCCGTGATTTTTAAGGTTTTTTCGTAGTCCAAAGCTATAAAATCAGAAAGTACGAAAACGATGGCCTTTTTCTTCATTACGTTGGTAAGGTACTTTAAGGCTTTGGCGATATCCGTTTTATTGCTTTTTGGTTTAAATTCCAATAACTCCCGAATAATCCTTAGGACATGTGTTTTCCCTTTTTTTGGAGGGATGAACAGTTCTACTTCATCCGAAAACAATATGACGCCAACCTTGTCATTATTCTGCAAGGCGCTGAAAGCCAGGGTAGCCGAGATTTCCGTTACTATTTCGTTTTTGAACTGATTTTTGGTGCCAAAGAATTCTGAACCACTCACATCCACCATGAGCATCATGGTCAATTCCCGTTCCTCCTCAAAAACCTTAACATAGGGTTCATTGTACCTTGCGGTAACGTTCCAGTCAATGCTCCGTACATCATCTC
>JAUIGC010000065.1 GCA_030429835.1 Bacteroidia bacterium | reverse complement strand
AAACCGCGTAAAATCGCTCTGGTCCACTTTCCCCACATTGAAGGCAACCTCAGCAATGGATAAATCGGTCTGACGTAATAATACCTTGGATTCCAAAACCCTCATATTGGCCAGCAAGGAATGTGCAGATTTCCCGGTGACCGACTTCACAGATTTGTGCAAATGGTTTTTGGAAACGGATAAATAATCGGCATATTCGGCCACGGTTTTCTTCTCCCGAATAAAGCGCTGTAAAGCATCCTTATACTGTTCCGTAATCTTGAGGGCCGCCAAGTGGGGTTTTGATTCCATAGCAGAGGTATCGACCTGCTTATGTACTTCCTTTAACAAGGTGGCCAAGTACATGGGAATTAAATCGAATCGATTCGTGTCCCCCTTCCGATATTCATCTTCCAATATTTTTAAGATATCAGGAATAGTCCCCAATTCCTTGATCTTTACCAAAGGACTGGCGTTGAACCTGAAAAAGGCAAAATCCTTTTCCAAATTTATCTTCAGTAGGGTTTCCTGAAATATCTCGGAACTAAAATGACAATAAAACCCGGTAATATCCTTACTGACATATTCCAAAGAGGTTATCTGATCGGCCGGAAGAAAATAAAAATGGCCCGGCAAAATTTCATAACTATTCAATCCTTTGCTCCGTACGGCCTTGCCTTGGGTCAAGAAAATGAAAAAATTCACCGTTCGCCGATGGGGCAAAACGGGTACCTTCAAGTGTTGGGCATATTCCTCTATTCTAGTAATATGAAATTTATGATAGGAAGGATAATTGGGTGGTTTCCACCCCGGAAACAAAAACTCATCGAATTGGGAGGTAGTGAGGCTAGGTATTTTGGAATAGTCCTTTGAATCGGCCATTGTTCTACATCAAAATTTCATCATCATCCGTCTTCACCGTAGTTCGTTCCGAACTTAACAGGCGTTCTTTTAGCCCTTTCAAATTGGGAATTTCATAGGTAAAGAAAAACTCCATGGTCTTAACTTTAGATTTCAAGAAAACAGCATCGGGTCTTTTCTGCATTTTTTCATAGGCCACGGCAGCTTGTTTTATCCATTGCCAACCTACGTTCAACGTACCGAAAAACTCCATATACAAATTGGCATCGGCAAGGTAGATGTCGGCCGTGTTCTTTTTGGTGAGTTCGGCCAAATGCTTGGTGATTTCAAAAAAATTATCAATTTCCAAGGACAACCTAGACGCAAATGCCTCAATTTCCTTTATTTCAAGTGCTTGATTGACATCCATAATCACCTCATTTCGCCAAATAGCCAAAGCCTTGCCCTGATCTCTTAGTACCTGTCTGCCCAATAATCCCAAAGCATGAATACCGGTAGTACCTTCATATATCGGAAGGATTCGGACATCCCGTGCCAATTGCTCCAAGGGGAAATCTGCCGTATATCCGTATCCGCCAAAAACTTGTAGTGCCTGATTCACGGAAGTCACCCCATGTTCAGCACCATAGGTCTTGGCCACCGGGGTCAACAAATTCAACAAACGGATATATTTTTCCACTTCATCCTCATTTGGGCTATGTTTTTGAAGGTCCAAGTAACTATAGCATTGTAAAATGAAACCCAAGGTTCCTTCCAAAAATGCCTTTTGCGATAACAACATGCGCCTAACATCCGGATGATTGATAATGGCCACGGATTCCGACGCATCCTTGGATTCATCCAAATGTTTGCCCTGTTTGCGCTCCTTGGCATACCTAAGTGCATGGTAATAGGCGGCCGAAGCGATACCCGCTCCCATGGAACCTACACTTAACCTAGCATTGTCCATCATTAAAAACATGTGCGACAGCCCTTTATGGGCTTCACCCACAAGATATCCCACACACGTATCGTTGGCCCCAAATTCCAAATGCATGGCGGGCGTAGCTTTTTGTCCCATTTTATGATAAATACCGATGGAGCCTACGTCATTGTCCTCCCCATTTTCCAAACGAGTGGGAACCAAGAACAGGGAAATTCCCTTCGTGCCCTTTGGAGCACCCTGTATTCTTGCCAAAACGAGATGAATTATATTTTCCGTGATATCATGATCCCCCGCCGAGATGAATATTTTTTGCCCTTTCATACGATAACTACCGTCGGATTGGGGAATGGCTTTCGTTGTGATGTTCGCCAAGGAACTGCCCGATTCCGTTTCTGTTAGGCACATGGTTCCCAACCATTTCCCGGATAACAGATTGGGCAAAAAGCGCTGTTTTTGTGCTTCTGTTCCAAAGGTGGCAATGACATTGGCCACTCCTTTTGCCAAATCGGTATACATGATAAAGCTGTTCGACTTTGAACAGAGTATGAAATCAATCGCCGCGACAATCGTTTTGGGAATCTGAAAGCCGCCTAAGGCCTCCGGTAATGCAGCTCCTACAAAACCGGCCTCGGCATAGCTCTTTACAAATTCATGAACTGCGGAATGTACCCTTACCCTGCCCTCCTTCAATTCGGGCTCATTTCTATCGGATTCTGCAATATGCTCGGGTTTCATTCTATCGGCCAACTCGGAAGCCGTATCCAATATCATTCCTAAGCTTTCTTTATCGTACTCCCTAAAGAATGTCAGTTTGTTCAATTCTTGAACGGACAAGACATCAAACAGAATAAAATCCAAGTTTTCCCTTGAGTACAATTTCATGGCCTAGGTGTTGTTTTCAAGTTTTGGATTCGGGTAATTATCCGATTGGTCTTCTGCCCTATTGTCCATACACACAAAATCCTTTTCCAACAAAAGCGACAAGGTGGTGCCCTTTGCCATTTTTATTTCCGAGTTAAAACCTACCAGATCATTGTTTGCCCATGCCAGAGCTTTATGTTCGTTCAGGTACATGGTAATGGTGTCGTTTACAAAGTCTGCATTCAATTCCGGTGTGGCTGAATCTGCCTTAATCGCATATATAAAGGTCTTTCCGCCAAAGGGGGTCTCCTCACGGTAATATCCCGTTTGCGCCAAAGTTTCGACTTCACTTTTTGTGAGTCGGTATCGCACCGTATTCCCTTTGATTCTAATTTTCATTCCTCTTTTTTCTTACTCACCAACCCTTTGGTGAATTCATTTAAGGTCTCCACTTTTTCTTCAAAATCGCCCTTTATGGTCTTCCGAAATTCATTAAGGTTTTTGACCAAATCATCAATATTCTCGGGGATGACATCCTCAAAAAACTGTCGGAGTCTTTTGGCGGTCGTGGGCGATTTTCCATTGGTAGAAATGGCCACTTTCACGTTCCCCTTGGTGACGATACCGCCCATGTAAAAATCACAAAATGGAGGGTTGTCCGCCACATTCACCAAAATACTGCGTTCCCTACAATCATGGTACACTTGCTCGTTCACGGCAACATTATCCGTTGTGGCCACGACCATGTGTTTCCCATCCAAATAGGAAGTATTATACATATCCTCATGCATTATGATCTTTGCACTTTTGGCCAATTGAACCGTTTTCTCCCGAAACATTGGGGAAACCATTTCTACCTGGGCATTGGGACTCGATTTCAACAGAAAGGTCAATTTCTCCAAGGCCACGTTACCTCCTCCCACGATTAATATTTTTAGGTTGGAAACTTTTAAAAAAATGGGGTATAGTTCATTTCGCTCCATGTACTCTCAATTATTCTTATTTATGACAATGCCCTTTCCACTAGCCTCCTGGATTTTTGGGACAATGGAAGTCCCAAGGCAACCTCCTGACCTTTTTCGGACATTTTACGCCATGTTTTTTGCAAAATATCCACCACTTTTTCCTCCTGATGCTCCTTGGCGAACGATTCAAAGTAAAACTCCAAAAAAACCAAACAAATGACATCCTCCAAAGTTTGGGTTTCCTCGTTACGTTTCAGTTGCTTTTTTTCCAGCAGAAATTTAACCTTGTCTATCGTTTCCGAATCATATCCAACCTCCTCCAAGATCTTTGAGGCTTTTTCGGCATGAAACTTTTTAAGGTCCTGTCGCCATTTTAAATATCCAACACGATTCATTTCATACGATTCCCTTGGAATTTCCCATCTACAAATATGTTGTGCCCTGGCCGTTAATTTTAAGGCTTCAGAGGCGTCCGGGGCAAATTCGTTAAGCTTTTCCGTCATACGAATTGCATACAAAACCTCCTTGGGATATTCCTTACCAAGATAGGTTTCCCTATTGGGGTCCTTTTTGTTTGCTTCATCAAAAAGTTCAAAGGCCTTATATATTTTATCCGAAGTAGGCATGGGTCAATTTTTAAACTAAGATACAATAATGGATAAAGCTATGTCTTCGTGCCGTTGGTTTATTGACCTCTAATAGTGTTACATTTAAAAAGGCTACCGTAGAATTACTTACAACAGCTAATAAGGGAAATCAGTTCCATCTCATTATTGATTGAAGATACCGATACGGGTTTACATGCATTAGCACGATATCAAGGAGTCATTATTACTATAAAATAGTATTCTTAAAAATGGATACAATATTTTAAAAAAGGTTCCTTTGTTTTCATGGTAAATCAACCGGAAAATAAGACTTTAATTAAAATTGGATTGACCCCAACTATAAAATTCTTAGCCCAATATCTTGTAATTCAGCACCCTACAAAAACCAATAAATACAGTCCTTTAAAACAAAAAATAAAAATGCACTAAATTAATTTTAATTTCGTTTTTCTATACAATTTCCTACAAATCCCCCGGAAATATGATATTATTAGATTTTATCCATAGGATACGGCCATTTAACCTTGCCCTAATTATTTTTCTATTTTTTGGGTTGGCATCAAATGCGCAAAACGTCAAAGAACTTGAATTTTTGCTGACGCAACCGGAGCTGACACAGCGGGAGCGTATAGATATTTTATATACGTTGAGCCGTGAACTAACTTATGTGGACCATATAAAATCACTTGAATATGCTGAAGAAGCATTAAATCTCGCTATTGAGACTAATGACAGCGATGGTATTGGATACAGTTATAGAATACTTTCCAGCATCTATGCCATAAACGATAATTATTTCATGAGCATGGAGTATATCCATAAAGCCTTGGACATTTTTGAAGGACGGAAAGATGAGGAAGGGATTGCAAACTGCTATATTTCACTGGGCCATATTTACCGTGGTTTAAAAAATCATGGACAGGAAATCAATTTTCACAGTAAATCCTTCGAAATCTTTAATAGACTTGGAATAAAGGAGCGCATTGGGGTTTCGGCGCACAATCTTGGAGAGAGCCTTTATAACAACAATCAGTTCTCAAAAGCCGAAGACCTTACCCGTTTCGCCATTCGCATAAATGATTCCATACTCAATCTACCTGTGCTTTCAAGTTGCTACAAGGTAATGGGGTTAATCAAGGAAAATGAAAATCAAATAGACTCTGCCAATTATTATTACAAAAAGGTTCTTCAAATTTCCGAAGAACTAGGTGATAACGCTCAAAAAGTAGCCACAGTTAAAGCTTTGATGCGCTTGGCCGAAATCGCCAAAACAAATAAAGACTATAATCTACAATTCCAATATCTAGAGCAAGCGGAAGCATTTTGTGAAAAATTCAATTCAAACAAGTCGCTACTCGAAGTATATCATGAGTTACAAACATTCTATTTGGAAAATAAGAATACCGAGAAGGCCATGTACTATCTCAATAAATACAATGAGCTTTCGAATACCATCCATAGGGTGCAATTAGAAGATCGCAATAGACTAACAGAAAGCATGGCTTCCATTCATCATTTGAATACGACAACTGCAGCGCTCGAAAAGGAGAATGCGGCCCAAGCATCTACCATTTTTTATCGTAACGTTAGTTTATTCATTACGGCCCTCTTTTTAATAGGACTATTTGTGGTGATGAGAAAACTAAGACGTATCAACAAAGAATTAATCGCCCAAAATAAAACCATAAATCATCAAAAAAACGAATTACAAGAACTCAACGCTACAAAAAATAAATTCTTTAGTATCGTTGCCCACGATTTGCGAAGTCCTTTAGCCTCTTTGAAATCTTTTAGTTCCGTATTGGTCGATCATATCGATTTATTGAGCAAGGAAGAAATCTTAGAAATGGGAAAAAAACTAGATATATCTGTAGATAACACCCTTAAGATGGCTGATAATTTAATTGTTTGGGCCAAAAGTCAAATGAATGTTATCGAGGATAAAAAGGAACATATCAACTTAAAGGAAGTGATTAACGATATTCTTGTAGTTTTTAAGGAAATCGCCAATCATAAGGAGATAAAACTCATCACTTCCATAATGGGTGACCCCTATTTTATGGGCGATAAAGATCAGGTTGAGTTTATCATTAGAAACCTGATCAACAATGCCATAAAGTTTACACCACGAAAGGGAATTGTCAGCGTATCCCTTACACAAACTACCGAACATATCAAGATAGTAGTTGCCGATACAGGAGTTGGTATGTCTTCCAAGTTTAGGGATAATCTTTTTTCCATTCAAAAATCCAAGGGAATTCCTGGTACCGAAGGTGAAAAAGGAAGTGGTCTTGGTCTTGTACTTAGCTCCGAATTTGTTAAACGAAACGATGGGGAAATACACGTAGAGAGCTTAGAGGAAAAGGGCACTACCATTACGGTAACACTCACAAGAGAAAAAAATGTGGCTTGATGCAAAAGCCTAACCTACAATATTTAGGATAACCCTTATTGAATTATATAAAAGAATTGGGGTAAAGCAGAAATTCACCTCTAATTTGTCTCAGCTTCTGTTTAATATACAAAAAGCCCGAACATATAAAAATGTTCGGGCTTTAAAGTCGGGGTGGCAGGATTCGAACCTGCGACCTCCTGCTCCCAAAGCAGGCGCGATAACCGGGCTACGCTACACCCCGAAACTCTATTAAATTAAAAGAAATTGCGGAGAGAATGGGACTCGAACCCATGCGACACTTGCGCGTCGACAGATTAGCAATCTGCTCCGTTACCACTCCGGCACCTCTCCTATAATTTATTTCTATGAACGTTCGCTCAAATTGCGGATGCAAATGTAATTTTTACCTCAGAAGCACGCAACTATTTTAGAAGGTTTTTTAAAAAACAGTGTAACATTCGCTTTAACTTTCCCTGTATCAAATAAATACCTAAAACCAATAGTACATTTTAATAGACAACTTTTAACCTACCCATCTCACCTTTTTCAGTTACGGCGGTAGCTTCCAATTTTATGAACGAAACATTTTCAATGGGCGACTTAAATTCTACCTTAATCTCTCCATTATCATCGGTCTTCAAATTAGGGTTCCAGTAAAGTGTATTAAGGTTATTTTGTTGTCTTCTTGACTTTTTTTCCAATTCTTCAAGGTATTTCTCAAAATTTAACGAATCATGATAACCTTGAAATTTAATATTGGCATCTTTTCTATTATATGAATCCAAAAAAGATCCGGAGCGTGTATAAATAATAATAGCTCCTCCGCCTGCTCTTGAACCATAAATTGAGGCCTGTGCTCCATATAATATTTCAATTCTATCCACATCGACATAATTTACCATAGAAATAATTTCCGAAAGTTTGGTGGGCTGTACTAACGGCATTCCATCAAGAACCCATAAAACTTGGCCCATCCCAGCAGCCCTTGGCAATAATACCGTAGGTTCAATGGTTCCTAATCCTAGAACGCGTACCCCTGGAATCCCTAAGAATAACTGGGGAATAGTTTGTGGGGTCTCCAAATCCTGATACTTGACTTTTGTAGGTATAACTCCATAAACCGAAGGTGCAGTTTTTTTTCTTTCACTTTGTTTTTTTTCTGTAACGGAAACCTCCTCCAATTCTATCAAACGTTTAGAATCAACTGGCTCCCATGCAGAGGACTGTACAATGTCTCCTTTATCGAATGCTTTATCTTTAGTTCTATTTTCTTCATCGCTCCCATCAGCATTGTTAATATTATCTTCCTTGGGCTCAAATCGTACCAATCTTGACTTGGTATCGTCACCATTGGTTCTGAATACCAATTCGGTTTCCCCTTCAAATTGTAAGTCCTCTAGTCTCAACACTCCTGATGCGTCTGTCATGATTTCCTTAGTAAATACTCCGCCATTGGAAACACCAAAAATTTGGATATTGGTATTGGTTAGAAGTTCATCATCCATGTTATAGGCATAACCATAAAGGTTAAGTCCCCTTTGAAATGGATATTTAATAGTATTTGGTAGACCTTCCACTTTGGTTTGTTGCAAAATTTCCTGAGAGGTCATTATATCCAAATCTTTCCTAAACAGCGTTACCCTGTCCTTATTTTGAAGTTTAAAAGGCCTATTTTTTCCAATCTCCCTATCAGTAGGTTTTTCCAAAAAGATACTATCCAAACTATCTGCTTGGGAAATTCCCAAACTAAGGTCCGCCTCAACGGGTTTTCCTTCCAAATCGGTTATCCTTAAGGTAAATGCATTTTTATTTTCCATTGGTGTAATGGAAATATTCAGTTCATTTGAACCAATTTCCACAGGTCTTTTGGCCAAAAGTGCGTTATCTTGGCCAACCAACTGTATTTCAAGTACACCTTGAGGTATTCCTTCTTTGGGTATATCTAAAGTCATACTCGAAGTTTTGACTTCCAATTCTTTCTCAAAGTATGGCACATTGTCCATGACACCCCGCAGAAAAATGTTTGAACCCAAAAGCTCATGAGATGACTGGACCCTGACCATTAAATTTTTTGGATTTAAGGAACTAACATTAACTGCAAATCCACTTTCTTTTATTTCAGGAAGGGCAAAAGACTCATTATTGGTAGTCCTGAAATTATACTTTTTTCCTGCCTTTGGTACAAATATCACTGAAGACATACCATCAAAATAGGTTTTTATCGGAATGCTTATGGATTCTGTTTCATCGACTATCGCACCTTCAACATGTAAGACGGTACCATCTTGGTTGGTAGTTTTGAGCAGTAATCGATTTTCCAAATCTGCAATAAGTTTTCCACCTTCAGGATAAAACGCAACATGTATTTCAACATTTTCTTGCCCACTTTCGTTTCTTTTCTGCCCTCTTCCATTGTAATCAAAACTCCTCTCGTAGTAGGTATCCTTTCCGTAGTTTTTCATCCATTGCGTATAAGCCCTTAGTAGATAATTCCCTTCTTTCATTTTTTTAGGTACAGAAATAGCTCCTTGTGCCATACCATCTTCAATACGGTGATACTGTGTTGCCAGAACCTGGTCTTTGTCATCCAATAGATCTATACGCAACACCTTGCTTAATGTAGCCCTTACCCTTTCCGGTCCCGTAAGGATAAATGCCTTAAAAAACAAAGGCTCCTCACTATCCAATTCGTTCCTATTCGTTTGCAGCACAATATGCTCCTGCCAGGTTCTCAGGAAATCTTTATCATTATTCTGAATTAGGGTAATGTTTTCCTTATTGAACAATCTTTCCAAATCATCCGGAAAAGGTCCGCTATCCTGTGACATTAGCAAAATATGGAATGACAAAAAAATTATGGTACTGACCAAGGAAAAAGGTTTTTTATACATATTTATAATGTTGTTTTCAGTGGGTTTAAAACTTTGGGGAATGACTTAAATATATAGAAAAAATAATCTGGCAAGCCGGGGCCTAACTAAATTTTAACATATAAATAGCTACAAAAACAAGGAGCTACTCTGGATATTCTACCCTCAAATGGTAGATGTTCGTCAACTTCTGTTTGAAGATTTTTTTTATGATTTCTATCTCCTTAAAAGTGATATCGGCATTTAAGAATTGATTTGCCTTCATTTGTCCTGAGATGATCTTATCTACAAATTCATCGATGATGGTAAAGGTTGGGTCCTTAAGACTCTTGGAGGCGGCCTCCACGGAGTCCGCCATCATTAAAATTGCAGTCTCCTTTGAAAATGGCAGGGGACCAGGGTATCTAAATTCCTCCTCGTTGAATTCCAAACCCAGTTCCTTTTGCTTCTTATAAAAGTAAAAAACCAAAGTTGTTCCATGATGCGATCGTATAAAATCGATAATACGATCTGGCAAATTATTCTTTCGTGCCAGTTCTATGCCTTTTATCACATGATCTATGATGATTTTCGCACTTTCCCTTGGTGTAATTTCATCATGGGGATTTACATTGGTAATCTGGTTTTCAGTAAAGTAAGTGGGATTATTCATCTTGCCAATATCGTGATACAGTGCCCCTACCCTTACCAACATGGCATTCGCCCCAATTTCATTGGCGGCAGATTCCGCAAGGTTTGCGACTTGCAAGGAGTGATTGAAGGTTCCCGGGGCCTTGTTGGAGAGTTCCTTCAACAATTTTGAGTTGGTATCCGAAAGTTCCAAAAGTGAAACATCGGAAACTAGACCAAATACCTTTTCATAAATATAAATCAAGGGCTGTACGAAAAGTGTAATCATACCATTGAGCAAGAAAAGCCCTAACGTAAACCAGGATATATTATTAAGGTTTCCCTCGTGGATGATATGAAAGGCAAGATATCCAACGATATATATAGATATTATTTGCCCAATGGATATAAAAAGGTTGGCCCTTTTGTAAAGCTCCGAAACCGTTAAAATGGTCACGATTCCCGTAATAATCTGTAAAAATATGTACTCAAAACTATTTGGGACCACAAATCCCAAAATCAGTACGGTAAGCACATGTGAAAAAAGACCCAATCTAGCATCAAAAAATGTCTTTAGAATCAATGGGAGTATGCAAAGGGGCACTACAAATACCAATGAATCGTCATATTTGACCACCAAAGTGGTTATGAAAACCATTAGTAAGATGTTGAATACAATGAATGTTACCTTCGTATTGTTTTTATAAATGGTAGGCCTATACTTCTTAAGGAAAAGTAGGAGCATCAGGAGCACCAAGGCCACTAAAACTGTATAACCTATAAGAATAATGTAATAATTGTTCGCCGTCCATAGCTCCGATTCATATTCGGCCTTAAGCGATTCCAATATTTTAAGGTTCTCGCCTTCAACAACCTCCCCTTTGGCAATAATCAACTTACCCTCATCAACCGTACCCCTTGTATAGCTTATTTTTGAAAGAGCATCCTCCCTACTCTTTTGGGTAAGGCTTGCATCATAACTCACGTTAGGCACGATGAGGTTGAAAAAAATAGTTTCAAAATCATCCCTTAACTGCTGCAGGTTTTCATCCTCCAGTTTATTCTTGACCAAATTGCTTATGTCCGTAATCCTATAGAATGATGAAACTTGTTTAGTCGTCGCTTCATTATTTCGCACTAAAAATATGGAACCACCCTTTACTTGCTCGACACTATTATCAAGAACTCCATTTTTATAGATTGAGTCGAGAAGCGTTTCTCCTATGTTTCTAAGAAATCGTCTTTGAGAATTGGTATAATCAGAATTCCCGAATCTCTTATTGAATGAATCCTCATAATCCTGGTAAACACTATTTACCTTCTTTTGGTCATACCTAAAATACTGGCCGCTGGTCTCGTTTATATTTTGCTTTTCCTTTGCTATTTCTGCATCTGTCTTTTTGATGGAAAAGTCAAAAGGTGCATAGAGGGTCTCAAACTGCCAAGGTTTACCCTTTTGGAATTCATACTTGAACTTTCCTCCTTTTGGAAAAAAGAAAACAATGAATCCTATAGCCACTACATACAAAACGTATTTATATATAAGTGACTGTTTTTTATAAAGGTTATCCAAGAGACTGATTTTAGTGTACCCGTATCAAAAATAGAAAATATAAACTTACAATAAGGATTTAACGGTGCTACCGGCAGTTTGATTTAGAATTTAGTAATTTCGCCAGAACAAAAGTTGAATTTTGATATGAAAGAGGTTGTAATAGTTTCTGCAGTACGAACACCTATAGGGAGTTTTATGGGGGCCTTATCCACAATTCCAGCACCTAAACTAGGTGCGGAGGCCATAAAAGGAGCTCTTCAAAAAATTAATCTGAAACCAGAAATGGTAGAAGAAGTTCTCATGGGAAATGTTGTACAAGCGGGAACCGGACAAGCCCCTGCACGGCAAGCAGCTCTCTATGCAGGAATACCGGACACTGTACCCTGTACCACGGTCAACAAGGTTTGCTCGTCTGGAATGAAGGCCGTAATGCAAGCAGCACAAGCAATAGCCTTAGGAGACGCTTCGATCATTGTGGCAGGTGGTATGGAGAATATGAGCCTGATCCCACATTATTCGTACTTAAGAACTCCTGTAAAATTTGGGCCTTCCACTATGATAGATGGAATGCAGAAGGACGGCCTTGTGGATGCTTATGACCAAAATGCCATGGGAGTCTGTGCAGATGCCTGTGCTACAAAATACGAATTCTCAAGGGAGGACCAGGACAATTTTGCTGTTCAATCCTATAAAAGATCCGCAGACGCTTGGAAAAATGGTCTGTTCAAAAATGAAGTCATCCCCGTATCCGTGCCACAAAGACGTGGAGAACCCGTTGTTGTCTCCGAAGATGAAGAGTATAAAAATGTGTTTTTGGAAAAAATACCGAATTTAAGACCTGCCTTCTCCAAGGATGGTACGGTTACCGCAGCTAATGCCTCAACCATTAATGATGGGGCTGCAGCACTAGTGTTGATGAGTGCGGACAAGGCAAAGGAGTTGAATTTGAAACCTCTGGCAAAAATCAAGAGTTATGCAGATGCCGCCCAGGAGCCCAAATGGTTTACAACGGCACCGGCCAAAGCATTGCCAAAGGCATTGAAAAAGACAGGTCTAAAGATTGAGGATGTAGATTTTTTTGAATTTAATGAAGCATTTTCAGTTGTTGGTTTGGCCAATATGAAAATTTTAGGACTTACAGATGATAAGGTCAATGTACATGGTGGGGCCGTTTCTTTAGGCCATCCGCTAGGTTGTTCTGGGGCCAGGATTCTAGTGACATTATTAAATGTTTTGGAGCAAAAAAATGGAAAAATAGGTGCGGCGGCCATATGCAATGGAGGTGGAGGTGCTTCTTCCATGATTTTGGAGAAAGTCTAAACATTCTTTGAATTTACATGCAGTACGGAATTTGCCCTTTAAGTTTGGTCCCTTTAAGACATTCGCCAGATGAAACTTCAGAAATGACCAGCCAAATACTTTTTGGTGAACATTTCAAAGTAATGGAGTCCAGAAAATACTGGTCGAAAATTAGAGTACTGGCGGACAAATGTGAAGGATGGATTCCAAACAATCAACTACAATTTATTACCCAAGAGGAGTTTGATACATTAGAGGAAAAGGACCCTGTATTCGCATCAGATTTGATTGGATTTGCCGAGCGTCGCAACGGGATACTTACCGCTGTATTGTTAGGTTCTTCAATTCCGCAATCATTAGATTGCCTATCGGTCCATTTTGACGGAAATAAAACCAAAGGAAAACAGAAAAAGGAAAACCTCATTAATACTGCCCTTTTGTACCTTAATTCCCCGGAATTAAAGGGAGGTAAATCGCCATTTGGAATAGATGCGTCGGGATTTACACAAATGGTATATAAAATAAACGGATATAATCTATTGCGGACCGCCGAACAACAATCCAAGCAAGGCGAGGCCTTGAGTTTTGTTGAGGAGAGCGAACCGGGAGATCTTGCCTTTTTTGATGATTCGCATGGCGTGATTAATCATGTAGGCATTATCATGGAAAACAATTATATCATCCATGTAAATGGGATGGTTAGAATAGATCGGATTGACCATACGGGTATTTACAACAATGACCTTAGAAATTATTCCCATCAGCTACGTGTCATAAAAAAGATTATGTAAAAAAGGCCCTAAAATTAGGGCCTTTTTAAGATATAATTTTAGAGTTATTACTCCCCTAACATCTTTTTAATTCTCATAAAATTTTCATTGTCACCCATTGCTCCATAAATATTCTTTAACTGCGTAAGAACACCTTGGTTATCAGGATTGGTTTTTAAAGCGTCCTCCAAAATATTTGCGCCTTTGGTAAACAAATCATCCTTTTTAGTTTTAAGCTCGTCATATTTTGCAATATCGGCTCTTGAGCTACCTAAGGAATTCATTTCATCGATGAGGGCGTTCCCTTCGTTTACATATGTAGTGGACAGGTTCAAATAGGCATTTGTATACCCTGGATTAAGCTCAATGGCTTTCTTATAAGACTCCCTTGCCTCTTCAAAATTGCCTTGTTCCATATTGATAACACCAACATTATAGTGTAAATCCGGATTGTCTGGCGCTAATGCGATGGCTTCGGCCATTAATTCCTTGAATTTATCCTTGTCCCCTAATTTAAAATACAGGTTGGCTTCGTTCAGGATAAGGTTTACATCATTAGGATCATTTGCTCTTGCCGCCTTATAAGCGTCCAAAGCCTTATCATCCTGACCTAACTGTGTGTATATCAATGCAGTGTTTTTTACTATTTCTGCTTTCTTGGAAGGTGTTTTTTCATCAACCGGATCTTTATAAGTACCTGATTTGATCATAAGATCGCGTTGTACCTTATCCATAATTTCTTCCTCTCCGGTTTCTACGTTTGTAGCTTTATAGACGACGCCGCTACCATCGTATCCTATCTGCTGCAGTTCATTGTAATATTTAAGGGCCTTTTCATAATGACCTCCATTAACGGCACTGCTAGCCGCATAGTATAGATAGGAAGTATCCTTAGGACTTATTTTATAGCTCATATATAGTTTGTCCGCGGCGGTATCAAACTTTTTTTGTTCGTTATCGGAAACCGCTGAATTTACCAAGTCGGCAGAAATACTTGCCATGTATTGGGTAGCTTCGTCCGAGTACTTGTTTTTCCCGGACTGTTCTTCAATGTCCAAAACTTTTTGAAAGGAGTTTGCTGCTGGTTCAAATG
>JAUIGC010000064.1 GCA_030429835.1 Bacteroidia bacterium | reverse complement strand
GTATCTATCCTGATTATCAAAGGTTATGGGGGGTATTTCCTCAAAAATTCTGGAAGAACTCACCCATATGGAATCATTAAAATTCAATTTTTTGAATTGTACCCCTATTGAGTCCAAGTAGACCAGGTCCTCCTCGTTAAAGCTTCTTAAACGTTTTTCAACTTCGTCCTGGTTCAAAAAATTCAAAGGCAATTGCACAAAACGAATTCGGACTATTCTTTCCTTTAACCTAAAATTTTCCTGTTGCTGGTCGTAAAATTGCTCCAATTGTGCATCCGTTATCAAGGAGTCCGTGCCCTGGGCGACCAAAGCCTCCTGATAGGCCCTGGTATATAAGTCCGTTCTGTAGGTATTTACCAAAGCATCAAATTCCGCTAGCTTCTCCTCGGGCAGATTAATTTTGGATTTCGAAAGTAATAGTTGTTTGGAAGCCCAATTATTGATGTAATTGGTCACAAAGGAAGCACTATCCTCCTTAGACATGCCGTCTTTAATAAATGGTGCTAAATCTTCCTTATACAAATAATCTTCACCTACCCTGGCCAAAGGTTCCTTCTGGACCTTTTTATTAAAATAAGCGTCACATGCAAACAGGGTACCAAAAATACCCACCGCCATCAACAAAAAACCAATCTTGCGTCCTATCATTAGAGAAATACACATCCTGCAAAAATAGCAAATACATAGTCCCGACCAAACCCTATTGGTTTTCCTTAACAGATTTTAAATCGTTCAATGGAAATAATTAATTTACCATTCACAAGTTCTAAACAAAAATTACCAAATCCATTGAAAAACAATGTCCAAACGTTAATTTTGACACTTAGATTTAAGCACTTTGGAAAGAAAGATAAAACTTATATGGGATTTTAGGGGTCCCGCCGCCCTAAAGACTGCGGAGCATCATGAAATACATTTAAAGGAATTCATTATCAGGGAGAACGTAGATGTCATTACCACCGGATTTACTTCGATGAATGATATGCACAGTATAGCCTATCTTGTGGTTAACGAAGATAAGATGATAGCGATGAGAGACAGGTTAAAGCCACATAGAGGAGAAATTTATGCTGACGAATAGTTTTGGTTTAAAAATGTTTTCATACCCCTTATGCTTTATCATAACGGGAATACTGTTTTCGTGTAGCAATGCACCTGAAAATGAAAACATTTTAGAAATTGCCTTGAGCTCACAAAACCCAAAAATCAAAAGGGTAATGGATAGTATCGACCAATTTGAGGTGCAAATTAGGTATACCAAAATCGATAGACGAAACGACAGTATTTTATTTACGGATTATGATTTTCAGGTCAACGAAAAAAATTATTTCTATCCGGCCAGTACGGTAAAGTTCCCTATTGCCGTATTAGGTCTGGAACGATTGAACGAAACCGATTCACTGAACAGGGAGGTGCGCTACTACATTGAAGGAGATACCATAGAGTCTACATTTTCAAAGGACATCTTACAAATATTTACAGTAAGTGACAATCTGGCCAATAACAGATTAGTGGAGCTATTAGGCCAGGACGCCATTAACGAGTCCCTTTCAAAAAAAGGAATAGGGCCAGTTCGTATTTCCCATAGATTGGGCTATCATTCAGAAGATTTAAGTACAAAACCATTGATCATCTATTTAAATGACAGCACCACCGGAATGACCATGCCCACTTTAAACAGTACCCCTGAGCCACTAAATTTACACAAGATTAAAAAAGGTGATGGGTATTATGAAGATGGGATTTTAATACAAAAACCTTTCGATTTTTCATTAAAGAATTATTATCCGGTCAGGGCCCAACATGATGTCTTGAAAAGAGTCATTTTTCCTGATCATTTTAAACATAATCAACAATTCAACCTATCCCAAGAGCAAAGAGCCTTTTTGTTGGAGGCAATGAAGACCCTTCCAAGAAATGCAGGCTATGACCCTGAGGAATACTACGATGGTTATTGCAAATTTTTCATTTACGGAGATACCAAGGACACCATTCCGTCCTATATGGAAATCTACAACAAGGTTGGGTTTGCCTATGGCACACTTACGGATTGTGCCTATATTAAGGATACAAAAAACAATGTGGATTTTTTACTTACCGCCACCATTATGGTGAACAAGGATGGTATTTTCAATGATGACGCCTACGAATATGACGAGATCGGCATACCTTTTCTTGCCGAGCTGGGTAGGGAAATATATAGATTGGAGTTAGAAAAACAAGGAAAATGACCGGGGAAGGTAAACAAACCAGAATTAATAAGTATCTAAGCGAAGTTGGATATTGTTCCCGTCGGGCGGCCGATAAGCTTATTGAAGAAGGACGTGTCACCATTAATGGAAAAACTCCAGAAATGGGTACAAAAATTTCTGAGGGAGATTTGGTACAAGTGGATGGGGAGACTATTTCAGAATTTTCAGAGAAGCCAGTATACCTAGCCTTCAATAAACCCGTTGGTATTGTCTGTACCACGGATACCGGAGTAGAAAAGGACAATATCATCGACTTCATAAATTACCCGACAAGAATTTTTCCCATTGGAAGGTTGGACAAACCTAGTGAGGGTTTAATTTTCCTTACCAATGACGGTGATATCGTAAATAAAATCCTTAGGGCCAGGAATAACCATGAAAAAGAATATCTGGTTACCGTAGATAAACCTATAACCCCTCAATTTCTAAAAAAAATGAGGAGCGGTGTGCCCATATTGGATACGGTTACCAGGGAGTGCGAGGTGTACCAAGTGAGTAATTATCAATTTAGGATTATCCTCACCCAAGGCCTTAACCGTCAAATTAGACGTATGTGCGAATATTTGGACTTTCGTGTTAAAAAATTGAAACGCATAAGGATCATGAACGTTACCTTGGATATCCCAGTCGGAAAATGGAGAAACCTTACCCAGGCAGAATTAGATGAAATCAATAGGCTGGTCCGCAATTCTGCTAAAACCCATAAGGGGTAGGTCATAATTTTAGAAAATCCTTCCCACGATTTTTTAACTAAAATAAATTTTATACAACCCTAAAAATCACTACTTTAGAATGAATTTGCTGCTAAAATAAATCATCGTGAAAAAGAAAAGTAATCTTATTCTAAAGAAAAGCCATATAAGCTTGAGGTTTTTGTTGCTTTTGGTGGTTATGATATTAGGTCCCCATGTATTCTCCCAGGATGATGGCTTTAAGGAATATGCTGGTGAAGTCTACGATATTGAAACAAAAAAACCATTGATTTTTGCCACCTTGACCTTGGAAAATACCAACATCAGTACCATAACCAATACTGAAGGGGAATTTTCACTTAAGATTCCCGAATCGAATACCAGTGAGAATGTTATTGTTTCGTTTCTAGGTTATAAGACCAAGAGAATTCCAATACTGCAATTTAAACCCGATGATAATGAAATTGGGATGACAGAACTTGTTACCCAGCTTTCTGAAGTGAACCTGAGCATACCCAAGGATGCAAGGGCCTTGGTAAAGGAAACCTTAAAAAAAAGGGGAGAGAACTATATCAATAATCCTACCGTAATGACCGCCTTTTACAGGGAAACCATAAAAAGAAGAAGGCAAAATGTAAGTCTTTCAGAGGCGGTAGTAAATATTTATAAGGCGCCATACACCAGTAACAGAAATGATGCGCTAAAACTTTTCAAAGCCAGAAAAAGTACGGATTATAGCAAATTGGATACTGTAGCTCTAAAACTCCAGGGCGGTCCGTTCAATGCACTATTCGTCGATATGGTAAAATATCCCAATTATATTTTTGCCGATGATTTTTTTGAGTACTACGACTTTTCGTTTACCAATTCCACAAGGGTAGACGATAAGCTTATTTACATTATTAAATTTGAACAAAAGCCTGGCATTTTAGACCCTTTATATACAGGTAAACTCTACATAGATGTGGATAACAAAATTCTTACCAGTGCCATTTATTCCTTGAATATTACTGATAGAAATCTAGCGGCACAAATGTTCGTGAGAAAAAAACCTAGGAACGCGGATGTTTGGCCAACCGAAGTTGCGTATAGGGTAGATTACAGGGAAAAAAATGGAAAATGGTATTATGGTTATAGCAATGTGCTCATGGAGTTCAAAATCAATTGGGACAAAAAATTATTCAATTCCGTATATAGTATGAGCTGTGAAATGGCTATTACCGATTGGGAGGAAAATTTAAGCAACGATATACCGAAATATAAAGATCGTATAAAATCAGATATTATATTGACTGATGAGGCAGTTGGTTTTGCCGACCCTGATTTTTGGGGGGAGTATAATATCATTGAACCCGAAAAATCCATAGAATCTGCCATTAAAAAGATTCAAAGGCAATTAAAAAGGGGGAAAATTGATGGCAACGGAACTTCTGCGGCATCTCAATAATTTAAAAGTGATAAAGAAAAAAGCCCCTGCGTTTCTAACACAGGGGCTTTTTTCGTAATAAGTTTAATGTCCTATTTTGGCATTACTACAGCATCAATAGCATGTATAACACCATTGGTCGCGGCAACATCCGCCATTACCACCTTGGCAATAGACCCCTTGGCATCCTTCAGCATAACATTTCCATCTGACAGGGATAAAGTTATAGTCCCTCCCTGAACTGTTTTTACATCAAAGGAGCCATTATTGTCCTTGATTGCCTTGATCACATCCTTAGCCATATATTTACCGGCCACCACATGATAAGTCAAAATTCCTTGCAGAGTTCCCTTATTTTCAGGTTTTAAAAGACTTTCAACGGTTCCGCTGGGTAAAGCTTCGAAAGCACTGTTTACAGGGGCGAAAACAGTAAAAGGTCCGTCGCTGCTCAAAGTCCCCACTAAGTCAGCAGATTTAACCGCCGTTACCAAAGTTGTAAAATTGTCATTGCCCGCTGCAACCCCAACAATATTATCAGATTGTGAAAATCCTACAGTTAGACATAACAGGAAGGCACTCAAAATTGTAATTTTTAAATTTTTCATAGTTCTTTTTTTTAGATTTAACCAAAGGTAGACCAATGAAAAGGTTAAAACTCATAATTATTGTTTAATTCTTTTGATTAAAAGTTAAACAATCATAAATATTCACCAAAAAGAAATCAAAGTGACCACCAGAAGAAAATTTATTACGACTACAATAGGCCTTTCCATTTACAGTCTCCTAGTCCCAAAACTTTATTCGCGACAAAAAACTAGAAACACACTACCAGAAAAGCTATATCCCAAGGCCTTAAAAAAAGGAGCTACGGTCGGATTGATTGCCCCAGGTTACATATTCTCTGAGGAAATATTGTCAACCGCTACAAACGAATTGCAAAGTATGGGCTATCAAGTATATCATACGGAAAAAATATCTAGTCGTCACGGATATTTTAGCAATACCGATGCCGAGCGAGCCGCCGACCTTAATCATATGTTTGGGAACAAAAATGTAGATGGCATATTATGTATTCGCGGAGGATATGGTTGTACACGTTTAATGCCACTGGTCGACTATGATTTAATTTCACGTAACCCCAAGCCCCTAATTGGATTTAGTGATGTCACCGCCCTGTTGAACGGTATTCATAAAATGACCGGGCTCGTCACATTTCATGGTCCAGTAGGCAGTACCCTTGCCGATGCATACTCTAAAAAGGCACTAATTAACGTCGTTAGAAAAGCGAAGAAAAACTATGTTCTTCGAAATGCCCCATTGGGCGATGAACTTAAATTAAATCCAGAATTTGAACGATATACCATTTATCCTGGAAATGCCGAAGGTGTTTTATGTGGCGGTAGTCTCACTTTGGTAAATGCCCTTATTGGGACTCCCTCCGAAATTGATTTTACCAATAAACTAGTCTGCCTTGAAGATGTTGGTGAGGCCCCCTACCGCATTGATAGAATGCTGACCCAATTGATAGAAGGAAAAACATTCAGGAAGGCTGCAGGTATTATTATTGGGGTTTGCAAAGATTGTAATTCCAGTACAGATTCCAATTCCTTTACGTTAAAGGAAGTTATTTTGGATAGGATTAAACCATTGGGAATTCCGGCAGCTTACGGTTTCAGTTTTGGGCATGTGGCACAGAATTTTACCTTTCCCATAGGAACAGAGGCCTTTTTTGATGCCAATGATTTACTTTTAAAACTAACCGAAAAGCCAGTTTCCTAAGGAATTACCTCTAATTGGCCACCTCGCTGATGAATTTAAGTCGGTATAGCCGTAATTCCTCATCCTCATATTCTCCATCGAACTCCTTCATGGCCTCTTCTAGGTTATCACTTTCGGCTTCCAGAAAATATTCGTGGATTTCCTCCTGTTGGTCCTCGTCCAAAACCTCATCGATCCAATAGTCCAAATTGAGCTTGGTGCCGCTGTATACAATTTGTTCCATTTCCTTGATAAGTTCCGGTATGTCCAATCCTTTTGCCGAAGCGATATCATCCAAGGGCAGCTTCCTATCCACATTTTGGATAATATACAGTTTCAAGCCTGAATTGGCCCCAGTACTTTTAACTACGAGGTCATCCGGACGGAGAATATCATTTTCTTCCACATACGATGCAATAAAGGCAACGAAGGGTTTTCCATATTTCTTTGCCTTTCCTTCCCCAACTCCGTGAACATTAAGCAATTCTTCCAAAGTTACAGGGTATTTAAGCGCCATATCCTCCAGAGATGGGTCTTGAAAGACTACAAAAGGGGGAACACCCAACTTATTGGCCTGTGACTTTCTTAAATCCTTTAATTGCTTTAGCAATTTTTCATCGGCAACACCACCAGACTTAGCGGCTCCAACAATCGCATTGTCGTTTTCGGCATTGTACACATGATCTTTTGTCATCATGAATGAATGGGGATTCTTTAGAAAATCCAGACCTTTCTCTGTAATACGAATTACGCCATATTGCTCAATGTCCTTTTTAAAATAGCCTGCCACCAACATTTGTCTTTTCAGGGCCATCCAATGACTTTTATCCTTATCGGAACCAATTCCAAAAAATTCCTTTTCATTGGTTTTATGGGAACTGATTAGGGCATTGTTCTTTCCTCTTAATGTATTTACAATTTCCTTGGACTTAAATTTTTCACTTGTTCCTTGGACTACCTTCAATAGTTTGATGGCATCGTCCATGGCCTCTACCTTTTCCTTGGGGTTTCTGGTATTGTCGTCCATATCTGCACCTTCCCCATTTACCTCGTCAAACTCCTCCCCAAAATAATGAAGCATAAATTTTCGTCGGGACATAGAGGTTTCCGCATAGGCCACCACCTCCTGTAAAAGTGCGTTTCCTATTTCCTGTTCTGCAACTGGTTTTCCTGCCATGAACTTCTCCAGCTTTTCCACATCCTTATAGGAGTAGAATGCCAAACAATGTCCTTCGCCACCGTCCCTGCCAGCCCTACCGGTCTCCTGATAGTAGCTCTCAATACTTTTAGGAATATCATGATGGATAACAAACCGCACATCTGGTTTGTCTATCCCCATACCAAATGCAATGGTAGCAACTACTACATTGACATCTTCCATCAAGAACATATCTTGATACTTTGATCGGGTCTTTGCATCAAAGCCTGCATGATAAGGTACTGCACTAATTCCATTTACTTGTAATACTTGTGCGAGTTCCTCAACCTTTTTTCGACTCAGGCAATAAATGATGCCCGACTTCCCTTCATTCTGTTTTACGAAGCGAATAATATCCGCATCCACATTTTCCGTTTTGGTCCTTACTTCATAAAATAGATTGGGCCGGTTGAAAGATGCCTTGAATACTGTGGCATCTCCAATACCTAGGTTTTTAATAATATCTTCCTGAACCTTTGGCGTGGCTGTTGCCGTCAAGCCTATGATGGGAATATCATTTCCCAAGCGACCAACAATGGATTTAAGGTTCCTATATTCAGGTCTAAAATCATGCCCCCATTCGGAAATGCAATGGGCCTCATCTACGGCAACAAAGGAAATTTTAACGGATCGTAAAAATTCCACATTTTCCTCTTTGGTCAGAGACTCTGGGGCCACATAGAGTAATTTCGTGGTGCCGTCCACTATATCCTTTTTTACCTGTTTTATTTCGGTTTTGTTCAAGGAGGAATTTAGAACGTGGGCAATTCCCATCTCGGCAGAAACGCCACGGATTGCATCCACTTGATTTTTCATTAAAGCTATCAAGGGAGAAACCACAATGGCCGTCCCCTCTTGCATTAAGGCCGGTAATTGATAGCACAAAGACTTTCCACCGCCAGTGGGCATAATTACAAAAGTGTTATTGCCCTTTAAAATATTTTTTACGACGCCTTCTTGAAGTCCTTTAAACTGAGAAAAACCAAAATATTTTTTTAATGCGCCATGTATATCAATCTCATTCAAACTTATACGGTATTTCAAATTTTAAGTGTCACTGCCTAATCTAACCACAACAACCTTAAGAGAAATTAAACTAAAATTTTAACCAAAAATGGTAGCACCAAATTATTAAAGGATAGGTATCCTATAAAATTAAGTTTACGTAATTTTGTATTCTTAAAGATAACACATCTTTATAAGAATACCATTGATAAAATTAAATAATACATTGACATCCAATAGCACTATTCTTGAACTGGCAAAGAGAACTATTGAAAGGGAACGGGACGCTATTGGGCACCTTGCGACCTTGCTGGATGAGGATTTTTCAAAAGCGGTAGATTGCATATTACAATCCAAAGGCAGGGTGATTATATCCGGAATTGGAAAGAGCGCTATCATCGCTTCTAAAATTGTTGCCACACTTAATTCTACGGGCACACCTGCCATTTTTATGCATGCGGGTGACGCTATTCATGGAGATTTGGGTACCATTCAGGATGACGATGTTGTGATTTGTATTTCTAAGAGCGGTACTACGCCTGAGATAAAAATGCTGGTCCCCCTTATCAAGCGAGGGAATAACACTTTGATAGGGATGACCGGAAATCCCGATTCCTTTTTGGCCAAACAGGCCGATTTCATCTTAAATACTTTTGTGGAAAAGGAAGCCTGTCCCAATGACTTGGCACCGACCACCAGCACCACCGCACAATTGGTCATGGGTGATGCCCTTGCCATTGTTTTGTTGGAGCTTAGGGGTTTTAGCAGTGCCGATTTTGCCAAGTACCATCCCGGTGGTGCCTTGGGCAAACGATTGTACCTGAGGGTCGCGGATATCGCCAAGAACAATCAAATACCTGCGGTGCAAACAAATACAGAAGTGAAACAGGTCATTGTAGAAATTTCAAAAAAAATGTTAGGTGTTACGGCAGTGTTGGATGGACCCAAGGTGGTGGGAATTGTTACTGATGGTGATATCCGTAGAATGCTCAACAATCATGATAACATTAAGGGGTTAACCGCTGCGGATATTATGACCACCGATCCGAAAACCATAGAAATGGATACCTTGGCGATAAAAGCACTGGAACTCATGCAAAAAAAAGGAATTTCACAGCTATTGGCAATGGACAAAGGAGCATACTCCGGTGTTATTCATTTACATAACCTTATAAACGAAGGTATTTTATAATGGCAAAAAATACGACCTCCCCAGACGAAATGTCATTTTTGGACCATCTGGAAGAATTGAGATGGCATTTAATCCGATCTACATTGGCCGTAGTCATCATTGGTATAGTGGCCTTTGTTTTCAGTAGGTTTATTTTTGACGTCATTATTTTTGGCCCTTCACAAATGGATTTTCCAACCTATAAATTCTTTTGTGACGCCGCAACATCTATTGGTATTGAATCCGACTTCTGTAAAGATAAATTACCTTTTACTATACAAAGTAGAACGATGTCAGGTCAATTTTCGGCAGATATCTGGACGGCAATTTGGGCTGGCATTATCATAGGATTCCCTTACATACTTTATGAGTTGTGGAAGTTCATCAGTCCCGGACTCTACGAAAAGGAACGTAAGCATTCCAAAGGTTTTATTTTTATCGCCTCCTTCCTATTTTTTCTAGGAGTTTTATTTGGCTATTATGTGGTTGCTCCCTTGTCCATTAACTTTTTGGGGACGTATCAGGTTAGTGAACTTGTACTTAATGAATTTGATTTGGATTCCTATATAGGAACCGTAAGGTCTGCAGTATTGGCTTGCGGTGTACTATTTGAGCTTCCGATCATTATTTATTTCCTTACAAAGGTAGGATTGGTTACCCCTGAAATCATGAGGAAATACAGAAAGATCGCTTTGGTTGTTGTATTGATCCTATCTGCTGTAATAACACCTCCCGACGTCGCTAGCCAAATTATTGTGGCAATACCCGTACTCATCCTTTATCAGGTAAGTATTTACATATCGGCCAGGGTGTTGAAAAGAGAAGCAAAAAAAGAAGCTAAACGAAAAAAGAACAATGTCAAATCCAGTTGAGGAATTCAACGCCTATCGTTCCAAAATGAACGAAAAGTTATTGGCGGACAACAATAAGATTATCAAGCGTATCTTTAACTTGGATACGAACGCCTATTCCGAAGGCGCACTGGACATTAAGACCAAAGAGCTTTTGGGGTTGGTTGCCTCTGCGGTACTTCGGTGCGACGATTGTGTAAAATACCACCTAGAAAGCTCATTTAATTTGGGCGCCTCCAAAGAAGAAGTAATGGAAACCTTAAGTATTGCCACATTGGTTGGCGGGACTATAGTGGTTCCCCACCTAAGAAGGGCATATGAATATTGGGAGGCCTTGGAAGCCAATCAAGGTTAAAGATTTTATAATTGCTTTTATCCGCCGTGAATAAGGGTTAGATTTGGAAAAATGAAGCTTAGAGCAGAAAACATAATGAAATCCTACCGGGGCCGACAAGTGGTCAAGGGCATCTCCTTAGAAGTGAACCAAGGTGAAATCGTCGGGCTTTTAGGACCCAACGGTGCCGGTAAAACCACTTCCTTTTACATGATTGTTGGGCTCATTAAACCCAATGGGGGCAATATATACTTGGATGATATGGAAATCACCAATTTCCCTATGTACAAGCGAGCACAAAACGGTATTGGCTACTTGGCCCAGGAAGCATCTGTATTCCGTAAGTTAAGTATTGAAAAGAATATTTTAAGTGTACTGCAGCTAACCAAACTGAGTAAGAAAGAACAGCACATGAAAATGGAATCCCTGATCGAGGAATTCGGTTTGGGACATATAAGAAAGAACCGTGGAGACCTATTGTCCGGTGGTGAACGAAGACGAACTGAAATTGCAAGGGCCCTAGCGACCGACCCGAAATTCATTCTCTTGGATGAACCTTTTGCAGGGGTTGACCCCGTGGCCGTGGAGGATATTCAGCGCATCGTTGCCCAACTTAAAAACAAGAACATCGGTATTTTGATAACGGACCACAATGTTCAGGAAACCTTGGCCATTACGGAACGCTCATATTTGATGTTCGAGGGAGGAATCCTTAAATCTGGTATACCGGAAGATCTAGCTGCCGATGAAATGGTCAGGAAGGTCTATTTAGGTCAAAACTTTGAACTTAGAAAAAAGAAGCTGGATTTTTAATTTTTTCCTCTTTATTTCTTTCTCAAAAATTACACTCACAGATTTCCTGAATTTCAACTTAGACTATTTTCGAAAAAACATAGTATAGCTGCGATGCTATTTCCAAACTCCGCTCCCTATATTTTTGAGTTTGTAGCTCGGTACCATCATAATCCTTTGGATCATCAAACGTCATGGGTATGCGCTTTTCGGCACCGGGAATAAAGGGACAATTTTCATCGGCATGCCCACAGGTCATTATGGCCGCAAAATTAAATTCTGGATTAAAAGAGTCATGATAGGTTTTTGAAAAACCGACAATGGGCTGGCTATTTGCACCATATTTTATCGCATAGACCGGATTATCCCCTTTTGACAACTTAAAAATATTAAACCCAGAGCCTTCCAAAGTTTCCACAACTTTTGGAAACAAAGCAGTGGCCTCCGTACCACCGGAATAACAATAAACCTTTGGGATTTCAAAATAGGCCGCCAATGTCTGTGCCCAAATTTGAGATAAATGGCTTCTTCTAGAATTATGGGTACATACAAAATTTAGGTTTACAGGCTCGTCCTCATCCCTTTTCTCCTGTATATAATCAATTAAGGATTGTAAAATGTTGGACCGGCTAACATCGGGGGCATAACCCTTGAGTTCTTTTATATCTTTTTTTACTTCCTTGAACATATATACCACATAAAATTCAAGATCAATATTACGAACCTATTTCTAAAATAAGAACTTCAGATTTAAAACCTAACCATTATTTAATCTCAAAGGTCAATGTAGCCCAGTTAGATTCATAGTCTACTTCATCACCTTCCTTCTTTTCCATATGTATGGTGGCAACATACCACTTACCCACGGAAGTTGGCTTTATGCTTACCATTCCATTGGCGTTTGACTTTACGGAGTTTTCGTTCTCATGGGCATCTTGACCGGGTACAGAGGTACTGTAGTGGACCGTTTGATTGGCCAATGGCTTGCCGTTACGTAATAATTTAAAAGCGACCCTATCTCCCAACTTTATTTCAAAAGGATTGTTCAATGGCACAAATTCAACAGGATATCCCAAAGGCTTCATAAAATCTATAGAGGTCTCCTCCCCTACCTGTAAGAGAGCTTTTACATGCTTGGAATATCTTTCTTTGGCTCCTTGGCCTGTTGTTCCCATTTGCTTTCTTTCTGATATGGTGTTTTCAAGACCCTCATGCTCCAAATAATCATTGAAAGCTTCGGAGTCCATTTCCAATATTCTTGGCAACGTGGAGATACCGGCTACATAGGTCCCGGCATCACCCGTAGTATAATTCAAATACGTTTTGTTTTCTTCCCCGTAATAATCTTCATCGGTCGGTTCAAAAAGATATCCTGGACCTATGATTTTAGCATTAATTATACGGTCTCTTGTAATTTCATTTTCACTGGTATCGAAGGTTCCGTTGAATAAATACAACTGACCCGAAGTATTTGGTTCCAAAAAATGGGAATCTGTTTTTAAAAACAATTCATGGGAAGAGAAAACAAATATAATGGTCATTAACAATAGTATACGAGCAGTACTTTTCATATATTTTAAGCTTATAAGTTTAGTTTATCTACGAATGTAAAACATAATAGTTTGTATTTGTGCCTCAAAAATTAATTGTAGGTCTTCAAATTATACAAACCCCAACACATAAAGAGAAATTCCAGAATCAACGCTTGTAAAAATAAAGACGAATAACCATCAACCAATAAACTTACTATCCGTCCAAAAGAAATCCCTCCCATAAACAAAACATTGCAAACCGTAGCAGGCCTCCAAAGCTTTTCATTAAATGCACCTATAAGCAAAAAAATACCGAGACCTAGATAAATTCCCATAATGGCTCTGAAAATATTTTTCAGTTCTAAAACCTCAACTTCAAAACCAAGAACAAAAGGAACAATCTTGGATGGGTTAATACCATACACCAATCCGGCCAGTAGAACAACAACCCCGGAAAGTAGCAATTGTAAATGTTTAGGCACTTTCATCTTTCTTTATACCGTATAATTTGAAATAACGATAGGCAGCCAATGCTCCCACCAATGAAAATCCGGCCAGCATCATGAACACCTGTTTATGACCTTCCAACCCTGGACTATTGTCCAAAAGATAACCCATGGCGGGCCCAGCAAAAATATCCGGAGTATACCCAATTAGTGATATCAAACCCACAGCGGTACCTGTTAAAACCAATGGAATCCTTCCACTTTGCATTACCGAGAAATACAATGACCTAGCGGCATAAATCCCAGCAGCCAAGATAAATATTGAGAAAAGGAAAACAAATGCCGATGTGTTTACTATAATTCCCGTAGCAAAGAGCGTCGCACTGGCAAAAGCAACCATAAAGCTAATTAAAAGCCATAAACTGGGTCTTGAGCGATCAGCGAGTATACCAATGGTAATACCAATCACTGGCCTTATGAATAGCAAGAATGTGCCTGTTTTGGCTGCATCCACCTCATCATACAACATTACATCTTGAGCATAAAGCGAAATATCATCGGTAAACTTGTAACCGACATAGGCGGAAAGAATTATAACCATTAACAACAAAACCGATGGTAACCTTAAGACTTTCCCAATTTGTGAGATGGTTATTCTCTCAACGGTTATTTCCTTTTCCAAGGAGCCGGGAAGTTTCATAAATAACCAAACCAGCAAACCTACAAGAGCAACAATTCCCGATGAGACCAAAATAACTTTTCTAAAAGCAAACCTGCTATCGGCAAGACTTGCGGTATCCAAATCCCCGGTCATAAAAAAAGAAAACACGAGGACCCCAAGTGTTCCGAACAAAGCCCCAACCAGCCCTCTACCCCCATCCAAAAAGCCAAAGGCTCTTCCCTGTGCTTTTTCTCCACCCCATACTCGAGTGGCCTTAATCATGGGCGACCAAAAAAGAAAAATGGTCGTGAACCCCCAAAACCCATATAATAATTGAAGCGACCTATAATTAGGGAACGTAGCGAAAATCACACCCCCAGCGGCGGTACACCAAAGAGCGAATGCAATTAGCTTTCTTGGCAAAAACTTATCGGCAAGGGGGCCTCCAAAAAGATAGGAAATCAGTGCTACAAAGCCATAAACGGAAAAGCAAAGCCCCAATTCAACATTGGTCAACTCAAAAACCTTGAGGAAAGTAGGTCTAAAAACCCTTTGCAACACGAATGGTAAAATAAAGACACTTTCCCCGGCTAAAATGAGTAAGACCAAATAATACCAGGGTGCCCTATTTCCTTCTGTCATTTTACCGATTGTATGGGAATCCATATTTCCTCCTCGGAGTTGGGATCATTGTTCTTATACTTTTCACCCAAGACTTCAAAATGTGGTCGATTGTCCAATTGATAAGGTGAACTGGGCAACCATTCATTGAAAATATATTGGA
>JAUIGC010000063.1 GCA_030429835.1 Bacteroidia bacterium | reverse complement strand
CACCCAGATGGAAAGAATGGAACAAGCCATCAATCCGGAGCATTATATGATATGGTATCACCTACCGAGGATGTCACTAAACCCGTTGGAGAATGGAACACCATGGTAATTACGGTAAACCACAAAAGCAATGAAGGAAATGTAGTGCTGAATGGCGTTAAAGTTGTTGATTTTCCTGTTAATGATCCGGAATGGGGAGAAATGGTCTCTAAATCGAAATTTGCGGATTGGGAGCAATTTGGAAAATACCCTACAGGTAAAATTGCTTTGCAGGACCATGGTAACGGAGTGGCATTTAAGAATATTAAAATAAAGGAACTTTAAACAATACTTATTATAGAATGAAACGATTTTATTTTACAGGGATTTTAACTTCCCTATTAATCATATCCTGTCAGGAAAAGGTTGAAGAGGTAGCTAAAGAACCCGAAGCTATGGTCGAGGACCAAGTTATCACCTACGAGGAGTACAGTGGAACAGAGCCCACCAAACCTGAGGAAACGGAGTATTATGAGCCAAAAGTGAAAGAGGTGAAACCATATTCTCAAAATGGGGCTCCTAGTGACGCAATCGTATTATTTGATGGGAGTAATTTGGACAATTGGATTTCTTCCAGGGACAGTACGGCCGCAAAGTGGCATGTGAATAAGGACGGAAGTATGACGGTAAATGATAAAACAGGGGATATTCAGACCAAGCAGAATTTTGGGGATATTCAGCTTCATATTGAGTGGCGTTCTCCTTTACCCGTTCAAATGGAAGGACAGCACAGGGGAAACAGTGGTATTTTTCTAAACGGAATATACGAAATACAAGTATTGGATCAAAATGATAACCCGACCTATGTGAACGGCCAAGTGGGATCGCTTTACAAACAAGGTCCACCACTTGCAATGGCCTCGGTTCCCACAGGGGAGTGGAATGTATATGACATTATATACCATGCACCGGAATTCAATGCCGATGGAGGTAAAATAAAATCGGGCACGGTAACGGTATTACAAAACGGTGTGGTTATTCAGGATCACACGGAAATAAAGGGAACTACACCTTATATTGGGTGGCCCAAAAATCCTCCCCACGGAAAAGGCCCCATACTTTTACAAGATCATGGAGACGATAGCCGGGTGAGTTACCGTAATATTTGGGTGAGGGAGCTGTGAAGGGCATAATACCATCTAAAAAGTTACCTTTGCCACGAATTTAAATTTGACCTATGATTCAATCCATGACTGGATTTGGAAAGCATGTGGTGCAGCTTCCAACTAAAAAGATTACAGTTGAAATAAAATCCTTGAACAGTAAAAGCATTGATTTAAATGCAAGGATGCCTTCTGCCTATCGTGAAAAGGAGTTAGAGCTTAGAAAATTGATTGCAAACGCACTGCAACGTGGTAAGGTCGATTTTAACCTATATGTAGAAATTACTGGTGACGAGGCTTCTGGACAGGTCAATGAAAGTGTCGTAAAGCAATATATGAAACAGTTGAAATCCATTGCCGATGGTGAGGACATTCAATTATTGGAAATGGCACTTAGATTACCGGACGCTATGCGTACCGATAGGGATGACATTGACGAGGAGGAATATGCCGCCATTTTGAAGGCATTGGACGGTGCTCTTGAAGAAATCAATATTTTCAGGTCCGAAGAGGGAAATGTTCTCGAAAAGGACTTTTTAGAGCGCATAGAAGCATTACAGCAACTATTGGACAAGGTAATGGAGATGGATCCGGAAAGGCAGTACAACGTAAGGGAACGATTGGAGAAGGCCGTACAGGATATCAAAGTAGAGTTGGACGACAACCGTTTTGAGCAGGAATTGATCTACTATTTGGAGAAATATGACATTACGGAGGAGAAAGTTCGCTTGGCGAATCACCTGGACTATTTTGAAAAGACCTTAAAATCTAACGATAGTAATGGAAAGAAATTAGGCTTTATTTCACAGGAAATAGGTCGTGAAATCAACACTATAGGTTCCAAGGCAAATTATGCCCCTATGCAGCAATTGGTGGTGCAGATGAAGGACGAACTGGAGAAAATAAAGGAACAAATGCTAAATGTACTCTAATGGAGGGAGGAAAACTGATCATATTTTCAGCTCCTTCAGGAAGTGGAAAAACTACCATTGTCCGGCATTTATTGGGATGCCCGGAACTTAATTTGGCGTTTTCCGTATCCGCTACTTCCAGACCAAGACGGGGAAAGGAGAAGAATAAGGAGCACTATTACTTTATGTCTGTATCTGAGTTCAAGAACCATATCAAGAACGATGATTTTTTGGAATGGGAGGAAGTTTATCGGGACAATTTTTATGGAACCCTAAAGAGTGAGGTCGAACGTTTGTGGGCACAGGGCAAGAATGTAATTTTTGATATCGATGTTGTGGGCGGCCTGCGTATCAAAAAGAAATATCCAGACCGTACTTTGGCCGTTTTTGTTAAGCCCCCAAGCGTAGATGAGCTTAAAATACGGTTGAAAAAGCGCAGTACCGAGAGCGACGACAAAATCAATATGCGAATTGCCAAGGCATCCGTAGAATTGGCCACGGCACCGCAATTTGATAAAATCATTAAAAACTACGATTTAAAGGTGGCTCTAAAGGAAGCGGAGGAATTGGTCGCGGATTTCGTAGGGGTCAATAAAAAGGAATAGTGCAGTATCATTCCCTATGTTTTAAATCATTTCAAGTAAAGGTATTTAGCATATGAAGAAGGTGGGTCTATTTTTTGGCACTTTCAATCCCATTCATATCGGTCATATGATTATTGCGAACCATATGGTGGAGTTTTCGGACTTGGATGAGGTTTGGTTCGTAGTTACACCCCAAAGTCCGTTTAAGGTCAAGAAATCTCTTTTGGACAATCACCATAGATATCAAATGGTATTGGAGGCTACGGAGGATTACCTTAAACTGAAATCGTCCAAGATTGAGTTCGACCTTCCCCAACCCAATTATACCATCAACACCTTGGTTCATTTATCGGAAAAGTATCCGAAGGGTTACGAGTTTTGTCTTATTATGGGCGAGGATAACCTAAAGAGTTTCCATAAATGGCGTAATTATGAAATGATTTTGGAAGGATATTCCATGTATGTATATCCAAGGATATCAGAGGGTGAAATTGAGCATCAATTCAAGGACCACCCCAAAATCCATAGGGTAGGCGCTCCTATTATGGAAATTTCATCCACTTTTATCCGAAAGGAGCATAAAAAGGGCAAAAATATAAAACCGATGTTGCCTCCGGCCGTTTGGAAATATATGGATGAGATGAATTTTTATCGCTAGCGTTTACTCCAAAGCCTTTGCCTTTACAAGATCATCGGTGCCCAGATAGGTATCGTTTTTATTGTAGTACCAAGCCCTTACTTTGGGCATTTTTATATCGTTTACCAACATTTCTTCTGAAAGCAGTATGTATTCCCCATCGTTTTTGGATTCATCGTGGTAAAATTGGTATACCTCCATCTTGTAATTGGTTGGGTCAAAATAAAAGTACCAAGTGTCGCTTCCAACGTTTTCATCATACTTTACCTTTAAAACCAAATACTCCTTTCCCTTGAAGGATTTTCTAAGCACCTTGGGATCAATTAAGGTGCCTGGGTCTTTTAATTTCATAGGAAGGCCATATAGATATGTATAGTAATCCTTCATTTTTTTAGCCCGGTCACAGGTAATTTGAAGGCTATCCCGGTAATTGTCCGTAATTACATTACTCTTATTGAGAAATAGCTCGCATTTCCCTTTATCCAGTATATAGTCCACGGTGTTATTGCCTTTTCTAACGGATGATTTAAAATAGCTGGAAGGTAGATTCAGTTCCAACTGGGTCCTTCGGGTTTCGGCATTTGGGGTGGTCATGATAATCGCCATTTTCCCTTTAAACCGTTTCCAATGGCCGTTTGGATCGTGATAGACTATGGCTTTATCCAAAAGTTGGGTGCCGGTTAATTGCTCTTGGGCATTACTTTGTAAAACGTTAAAGAAAAGTACTGGAAGAAACCACTTTAGAATTTGAATACTTTTCATAAATCTCAATTAGGTTCATAATGGCCGTCAATAAATCCTTGGTCTCTAACAAAAGACTAAAATAAAGTGCGGTGTTTTTAGGGCTCGATTCATCAGACCGGGTGCGTTCTACCTGCTTGGCAATTTTAGCGTCGAGTTTGTTGAGCAATTCCTGCCTGTTCATGAGAAGTGGGGTCAATTTTTCAAACCTTTTGTTCTCAAAAATCTCTTGGATGCTTTTAAATAGGTCCTCAACATAAGATTCCGTTTCCTTTAAATCCTTGATTTGATTAAAACGGAGCCTCTTATGGTTGTTATGAACATGCTTATAACCTGCTTTGGATATATATTCCAAGGATTGGGTCATGTCCTGCAAATAACTAAGTGCAGTGATGTAGAAATTACTGGTTCCTACACTGGATTCATCCAAATTTTTTATAAAATAAAAGATATTGTTTCTAAGGTCTTCGACCTCCTTGTCTAATTTATTAATGCCCTTTTTCCCCTTTTTTAGGGTCTCGATATCATGCTTTGCGAGTCCGTCGATGCTTTGTGTGTAGATTTTGTTTCCCCTTTTCATGGAAAGTGCAATGTTGGAGGCACTTTCTTCTATCAGTCCTATGATGGTATTACTTTCCGCACGCTGTAATTTTTCCTCCAACTTGGTCTCCTTCATTTTTTTGGAATGTGATAAATAGTTCTTACCGATCAAGAGAAAGGCAAGGACCAAAAGCGCTCCAATGGCAAAAATGCCACCAAGATGTATGATATAGGCAATGATCGCCGCTGCAGTAAAGGCACTAAAAGCCGTAAAAAACCAACCACCAATTACATTGAGTACACCTGCAACCCTGTAGACGGCACTTTCTGGCCCCCAGGCTCTATCGGCTAAAGAAGATCCCATAGCGACCATAAAGGTCACATATGTAGTAGATAGGGGTAGTTTCATGGAAGTGGCCAAGGAAATCAAAACACTTGCCACCATTAGGTTTACGGATGCGCGCACCAAATCAAAGGCAGGTAAATCCTTCACTTTGCTTTTGGGTATATACACGTAGGGTTTTTCGAATTGCTTGTCGATTTTGTCCTGAACGACTTTAGGGATAATCCCGCTCAGGTTCTCAGATGCCCTAATGGTATACTTTACAATTTGGCGTGATAGAAAATTGGGTTCAAAACGTTCGTCGCCTTCATCCTGTCTGGACAGGTCTACACTGGTCTTTACTACACTCTTCGCTTTGGAGGAAAACCATAGGGTAATGATCATTACTACTCCAGATAAAAGAAGAAGATAGGTAGGGGTTTGTACGGCAGCCGAGAGTCCCTTCATATTGAATTCCGTAGGTAGGATTCCAGAACTTTTCCAACTTATAAAAGATTCCAATGCGGCCAAGGGTACCCCTATGAAATTGACAAGATCGTTACCCGCAAAGGCCATAGCCAGTGCAAAAGTTCCCAAAACAATGATAAGGGTGTAGATGTTCCATTTGAGAAACGCGGAAACAATGTAGGATACCAGCGTCCAAAAAACAAAATTTATTAGGATGAACAAGGATGCTTGGGTAGCAATAAATTCAGTTATTTCCGCAGGTAGAATAGATGTTCCCTTTAGACCTTTGACCAATATAAAATAGATGATACCGGTAATGGCAACACCCCCAAAAACGGCACCGTACCATTTGGGCTTTTCATTGAATTTAAATGAAATCAGGATTCGACTAAAAAATTGTACAATGGCGCCAATGGTAAATGCTACTACGACCGATAGCAAGATACCCAGGATGATTTCAGTGGCCTTGTCCGTATTGATATAGTTGGCCAAATCTGAAATACTGCCGTCATCCGCGTAAATTTTAACAATGGATATAGCAACTGCCGCCCCTAACAGCTCAAATACAATCGAGACGGTTGTGGATGTGGGCATGCCCAAGGTGTTGAAAAAATCCAAAAGAAGAATGTCCGTAATCATTACGGCCATAAAAACAATCATAATTTCCGAGAAAACAAATTCACCAGGATTGAAAATCCCCTTTCTCGCCACTTCCATCATACCGCTGGACGATATCGCACCAAAGGCAATTCCTACGCTTGCGACGATCATGATGGTTCGGAAGGATATGGCCTTGGAACCTATGGCAGAATTCAAGAAATTGACTGCATCATTACTTACTCCAACCACCAAATCCGTAATGGCTAATACCGCCAATGCAATGATCATGAAGAGGTAAACGTTTTCTCCCATCTAAAATTTAAATAAATTCAAAAATGATACTATAATTCGTCAATCAGGTTAACAAAAGGTTATGAAGTAAATGAGGAACACTTGTTTATATATTCCTCATTCAACAATTGCCGATGAAAATAGGAAATAAATCTGGAACAACTTGAACTTTGGACTCTTATAGTATTCCTAAAAAGAACAATTTAATAAAGTGGACCAGAAGATCGATCAGATGTTAATTTATCGGAGCTTTCTGCAGTGATGGGCATTGATAATGTTTTGGCCCTTAACGATTCGAAGATTTCAACTTCTTGGCCTTCCTTTATTTCTACCGGAATTTCCAGACCCTCGTAACCTAAAAAGTTGATTGCCAACGTATAGTTGCCAGGTGCGATGTCCGTAATCTCAAAGTTACCGTTGAAATTTGTCTGATCGGACAAGTCCGTATTTTTTAGGGAAACCGTTGCCATTAGCAAAGGTTCGCTAAACATTTCGTTATCTAGGATTTTTCCGCGAATTGACCCGGTAGATTGGGCATATGTAAAGGTGGTTACCAAGGCAATCATCACAAAAAATAGTATTCTCATTTTCAATCAGTTTATTTGCCTGCAAATAAAACCACTTAAGGTTAAGTTAAGGTTATGTATGGGTTATTAATATCTTTGCAAAAGGTTAAGGTTAATGTAGGGGTTGCCTTTTGGGAACTATAGACTCAAGATTATTTCTACACGGCAAATAATGTATCTTGCGGGATTAAAATAAGGTACATGAATTGGGAACAATTACTGTCTCTGCGCAGAAAGGGCGATGTCAACAAAAGAATTAGGAATGAACAGAACGAAACCCGTTTAGGTTTCGATGTGGATTATGACCGTATTATATTTTCTGCGGCGTTCAGAAGCTTGCAGGACAAAACCCAGGTAATTCCTTTGTCGAAAACGGACTTTGTCCACACTCGGTTGACCCATAGTCTTGAAGTTTCTGTAGTAGGTAGAAGCCTCGGGAGGTTGGCAGGACAAAAAATCCTAGAAAAGCACCCTCATTTAAAGGAGATACATGGGTATAAATTCAATGACTTTGGGGCCATTGTGGCTGCTGCGGCCCTTGCCCATGACATAGGCAACCCGCCTTTTGGCCACAGTGGGGAAAAGGCCATTGGGGAATATTTTAAAAACGGCAAGGGAAAGGTGTATAAGGACCAATTGTCACCCAAGGAATATCAGGACATTATCGACTTTGAAGGGAATGCCAATGGCTTTAAATTGCTTACGCAGGATAGGGCAGGAGTTCCCGGCGGGTTGCGTTTAAGTTATGCTACCTTAGGAGCCTTTATGAAATACCCCAAGGAATCCCTTCCCAAAAGACCCACAAAACACATAGCCGATAAAAAATTCGGATTTTTTCAGTCGGAACGAAATGCGTTTTTGGAGGTGGCAGAGGATTTGGGTCTTATTCAAACACGTGACGGTCATGATATTTCCTTTACCCGTCATCCCCTGACCTTTTTGGTTGAAGCTGCAGACGATATCTGTTACACGATCATAGATTTTGAGGACGGTATAAACTTGGGATTAATATCCGAAGATTATGCTTTGGAATACCTCATTAAACTGGTTAAAGACTCTATAAATACCAAAAAGTATAATACTCTTGAGTACAAGGAAGATCGTATTAGTTATTTAAGGGCTTTGGCCATTAATACACTTATTAAAGATGCTGTTGCAATTTTCATGGACAATGAAGAAAATATACTTAATGGTACATTTGAAATGTCCTTAATGGATAAAAGCAAGTATGACGCCCAGATACGGGATATTATAAGCTTAAGTGTAGAGAAGGTGTATAAGAACCAAGAGGTCATTGAGAAAGAGATTGCGGGATATAAGGTCATTGCCGATATCTTGGAAGTCTATACCGATGCCCTGGTACAGAAAATGGAAAACAAGGCCTCTAACTATCACCATTTGGTTTTACAGACCCTACCGGAATTTTATAGGAGAACCAATCTTTCCCTCTATGAGATTTTGTTGAACACCTGTTGTTATGTAGCCAGTCTATCCGATAGCTCGGCCGTACACATCCATAATAAAATAACGGGCAAACAGCTTTAAAAATCAACGGCGACTCCTACCCCAAGTACCTGTTTGAATTGTATTTTGGGAATGCCAGGATCAATGACTACGCCAGCATCGTTTTGAACCTCGTCAAATAGGATATCATCATCGTAGATTAAATGGGTGCCCAAGGTGGTCAAAATATACTTATTGACGCGCATTTTTATATTTAATTCCCAATCCACATCCACATTACCAAAGCTTTTAAGATAGTCCGTATACAGGTTTAGACGACTGTTTATATCAATATTTTCGGCAATGTTGAATTCCCATTTATGCGTAATCAATATACCCAGCTCCAACCGATGGTTCTCCCCGGGGGTTATCACATTTCCATTACTGTCCAAAATGGCTTTCTCGACCCCAAAAGCTCCTTTGTCAGCCAAATCCTGGTCTAAGACAAATGTGGATTTTTGGGTTATTGGCGACATGTATAGGTTAAACCTTTGGTTTTTGCTTATGTATGAGGTACCTGCACCAAAGAAGAGATATCCCGGGGCCATAAATCTTGAAATGGGGTTGTCCCTATCTGGATATTTATAACCATTGGAGAATTGGGTGTTAAAATTCAATTGAACGGAATAATACCAATTGCTGATGGTATCTCTTCTATAGCCCAAATTGGAACTAAGGCGAATGACATCTTCGGTCTTTCTCATTTTTCTACCTTCCTGCGCATTGAGACCATAGCGAAGTTCAACAATGTTGTCCCACTTGAAGTATCTAAATTTATAGTCCCTAACAAATTTTAGAAATCCAAGTCCGCTCACGGCGTTATCACCCCCTGCGTTCCAGTTGACGAAAGCTACCTCGCTCAGATTGATGCCCAACAGGTTTTCTTTGGTCCAAAAAGAAGGAACACGAAAGGGGTCATACTTGTCCTTTAACGGTTTGGTACGTTTAAACGAGATGACCGGGTTCATCAAGTTCACGCCCCTGGGAATATGTTTTATTTTTTCTTGGGTCTTTCTGATTACAATCGTATCCACCACGGTAGTATCAACAACCACGGTATCCGGGACTATGGGTGAGGGTATGGTGTCCTGGGAATAGGCGACTATTGAAATAAAGAATAGAAGGTAGTATAACGGTTTGGATTTACGTGAAACTACGTTTTTCATAATAGGCTTTCTAAGTACGATTTTATGCATGAATTGTCTATATGTGCCAAATGGTATAATTCTTCTTGGGTTCCATGGGTAATAAAATTATCCGGAATGCCAAACACCTTTATGGTCTTTTGGAATCCCAAACGATTCGCCACTTCCAATATTCCGCTCCCAAATCCTCCAATGGCAGAGCCATCTTCTAGGGTTAGAATATGCTCGTAATCTTCTAAAATTTGTTGTATACGGTTTGTGTCCAAGGGTTTTATAAAAGGAAAATGATAGTGCCCCACGCTTTGGTTGTTTTTAATCTCTCTAAGTAAATGGGTCACCTTATTTCCAATGGTGCCAGTACTCAGTATGGCGATTTTTGTTCCTTTTTTCACCTCAAAAGATGTGCCAATAGACATCTCTTCAAAGGGTAGCTGCCATTCCAAAATCACTCCACGACCCCTAGGGTACCTAATGGCAATAGGGTTTTGCAATCCCAATTGGGCCGTGTACATAATATTTCTAAGTTCTACCTCGTCCATAGGTGCGCAAAGGATTAAATTGGGTATGCAGCGGAGGTAGGCAATATCAAAAACACCATGGTGTGTGGGGCCATCCTGACCTACTAGGCCCGCCCTATCCAAACAAAAAACGACCGGTATATTTTGAAGTGCCACATCGTGAATCACTTGGTCATAGGCACGTTGAAGGAAGGTAGAGTAAATGTTGCAAAAGGGAATCAGACCTGCCGTGGCCATTCCAGCGGCCATAGTCACGGCATGTTGTTCTGCGATTCCCACATCAAAGGCGCGCTCCGGAATCTCGTCCATCATATATTTTAAGGAACTGCCCGTAGGCATGGCCGGGGTAATACCTACAATCTTTTTATTATTCTTGGCAAGTTCTACCAAGGTATGGCCAAAAACATCCTGAAATTTTAAAGGTTGAGGGTCATCATTTTTTTTAAGAAGCTCTCCTGTTGTTCTATCGAATTTTCCGGGGGCATGATAGGTAACCTGATTTTCCTCCGCTTTTTGCAGCCCTTTTCCCTTGGTCGTGATAACATGCAGCAATTTTGGTCCCGGAACGGATTTTAATCGCTCCAATTCGCGTATCAGGGTGTTTAAATCATGCCCGTCAATTGGACCGGAATAATTGAAATTGAGGCATTCAAAAATATTTTCATCCTTGGCAGTACCCTTTTTTACATTGGTAAGGTATTTTTTTAAAGCACCCACACTAGGGTCTATTCCAATGGCATTGTCGTTTAAGATGACAAGAATATTGGTATCCGTAACTCCGGCATGGTTGAGTCCCTCAAAGGCCATACCACTGGCAATGGAGGCATCCCCTATAACCGCAATGTGTTGCCTATCAAGTTCTCCCATTAACTTGGAGGCCATAGCCATGCCCAAGATGGCAGAAATGGAGGTGGAGCTATGTCCGGTACCAAAGGCATCATAATCGCTTTCCGCCATTTTTGGAAAACCACTGATGCCATTAAGCTGCCTATTGGTTTCAAATATTTTCTTTCTCCCGGTTAGGATTTTATGTCCGTAAGCTTGGTGGCCCACATCCCAAATAAGTTTGTCCTCGGGCGTGTTAAAAACGTAGTGCAGGGCCACGGTGAGCTCAACAACTCCCAAACTGGCTCCCAGATGTCCTTCCTTTGTAGCCACAATATCAATGATGAACTCCCTTAACTCCCGTACCACTTGAGGTAGTTGGTCCGCAGCAAGTTTTTTAAGGTCCTTTGGGGTATTGATATGTGCTAGAAGTGAGTCCACAAGAAATTTATACGTCGCAAAAATACTTCTTTTATGTACCAAAACAATTGTTTTTAATTACTAGTAGCCCAGTTCTTCTTATTGTATTTTTGGGGTATGATACCACCTTTTGATGATTCCTATTTCATGAAAAAGGCCCTTCAGGAGGCCCAATACGCTTTTGAACAAGATGAGATTCCGGTGGGAGCCATTATTGTGATACAGGATCGGGTCATTGCTCGGGCGCATAACCTCACCGAAAAACTGAACGACGTTACGGCACATGCCGAAATGCAGGCTATCACAGCAGCGGCCAATTTTCTAGGGGGTAAATATCTTAGGGATTGCACCCTATATGTCACCTTGGAGCCCTGCCAAATGTGTGCGGGGGCACTATATTGGAGCCAAATTTCCAAAATCGTGTTTGCGGCATCGGATCATCAACGTGGTTTCAGGACCATGGGTACCCATTTGCATCCAAAAACGACAATAGTAGGAGGTGTTTTGGAAGAAGATGCATCAATTCTTTTAAAACAGTTTTTTGAAAAGAAGCGGAAGTAATTTTCTGGCATTTTGCCTATTCCTTGACTGAGGATGAGCTTTCCACTTTGTAATTATCTCAATAAATACAGGCAATCATTCAGGCAAGCCTAAGAAAATTAGATTTTTCTGATTTAGATCGATTCTACTAGTCCAAAAAAACTCAATGGTCTTTTACGGAACCGTCTGTATCCCACATTTCCGGAAACTCCCATTCGGGGACGTTCCTTTCGTTTTCCACAATATTATCATCAAGTTCTAGGCCCAGTCCAGGTCCGTCAAAATTTCCAGCTACCATAATTTCTCCGTTGTTCATGGTAAGCGGTTTTTTAACATAGCTCTTTCCGAGGTAGCTGCGTTCCACGCCATCGTCAGGAGCCGCTTGTAGACTTGGGAGTTCATGACATACAAAATTGGGAATGGAAGCAGCAACGTGCATAGAAGCGACCGCACCAATAATTCCTTCCTTTGCATGGGGCAGCATACCTGCGTAGTGCGCTTCAGCCAATGTAGAAATCGCTTTGAGTTCCGTTATTCCACCACAATGCGTAATATCAGGTTGCAGTAATGAGGCAGCCTTCAATTCCAGAAGTTCCCTGAATTGCCATTTTGTAACCATACGTTCCCCGGTTGCGAATGGAATATGGGTCTTTTTGGCCATTTCCGCCATAAGGGGAAGATTTTGGAATTGTATAGGTTCCTCATAAAACCATGGTTGAAATTCTTCAAGGGCTTTGACCAATAACATAGCAGTTTGTGGTTGGTGATCACCATGAAGCTCTATGCCCATATCTACTTTGGGTCCGATTACCTCTCGTATAGCCCGGATATTTTCAACTGCACCTTCAATAAAATCCGGATTTTCTACATAACGTGAAAGCCGCCCTCTACTGCTGGTTACACCAACTTTCATAGAAGTGTAACCTTCTGCCATCACTTTTTTCGCTCCTTCCGGGGTTTGGGCCTGGCCGTACACCCGTATACGATCCCGAGTAAGACCGCCTAAGAGCTCGTAAACTGGAACACCTAAGGCTTTACCTTTAATGTCCCACATGGCAATATCGACTGCTGAGAGCGCGGAGGTAAGAATAATTCCACCTCTATAGAAGGCGTGACGGTACATCGCTTGCCAATGGTGTGCCACCAACCTTGGATCCTTACCTATAAGGTATTTCTCCAGTTCCTTAATGGCGGTCATTGTGGTAGGTACCCTACCTTCCACGGTGCCTTCTCCCAACCCTATGATTCCTGCATTCGTGTGCATTTTTACGAATATGGTTCGTAGGGTATGGACCGGAATGATTTCCAGTTTGGTTATTTTTAAATCATCATTTGGATTTATAAGGGCGGTAACATCATTTAGATGGCGGGAGCTTCTGGCGTAAGTCCTTTCATGTAATATTAGGCCTGCCACTCCAAGCGAAATCCCTTTTAACCAATGCCGACGCGTAAAATCTTTCATATCAGAATAACATTTAATGACCCAAGATAATGATAAACCCCATGGCTGCCAACAACTTATCGGTTTCCGAATAACTCTTTTAACCCAGAACTTTAGCAATAAAAAAACCACGCATGGCGTGGTTCCTAATGTTTCAAAATGCAATACGTAAATTAAATGACAGTAACCTGTCCTGCAACAATACCTTTTCTACCTTCTTCCTCAACGTATTCTACTTTGTCTCCTTCCCTGATTTCCGTTCCGTTAAGAGCGGTCGCATGGACAAATATGTCTTTTCCCGTGTCGTCGTTCGTAATAAACCCATAACCTTTGGATTCATTAAAAAATTTTACTGTACCAGTCATTAAAATAAAAAATTATGAAGTTAATATTCTAATTTAAGAATTTTTAGGGCAAGTACCGTGTAAAAATTATTTTTTATCTTTTGGAAACTGTTGATTTTCAGTGTTTTTTGTCGATTTCCCCTGCATTTTTCGAATGTTTTCCTCGGTCAGCATATAGTCGTTCATTTTTTTTCCACGACTTTCCGTAATCAGGAATAAGGGCATGGCCACCAAAAAAAGACCCACCGTACCCCCGCCAATAAATTTGTGTGCAGTTTCCTCTTGGGAATCATCCATGTTAAATCCGTAGATAATGCATCCAAAACTAGCCAAAACAATAAGTATGATTAGATACTTCATAGCGCAAAGTTATGGAATATGCATTAAAATAATGGGCTGAATCGGGGTCTTTGCCCAATTTGAGGGTAACTATTTGAATATCCTCAATTCCAATTTTATAGCAAATTTCCTTTTTCCCAGGCTCCAGGTAATTTATTAGGATGAAACTCCAGATTTCAATTAAAGTTCTTGATTAAATGGTAGGAGAACTGCACAATTTCCTTGTAGTTTTCCTTACTTATTTTTTCATCTATACCATGAAATCGAGTCATACTATCCGGAGCTAGGCGTATGGGATAGAAACGGAATACATCGTCTGCAACTTCATAAAAATAGCGTCCATCGGTACCGCCGCCCACCAATCCGGGGACCACTACGCTATTGGAAAATTGGTTTCGTATGGTCTGTTCCAGAGTTTTATAGGCCTTGGAATCAATACTTGACACCTTGGATGGGTTGGTCAAAAAGCCAACAGGTTCCACTTTAATTTTATCCGAAACTGTATTTTCTATATGTTGCTGTACGGATTCTATGGATTCCCCTGGAAGTATTCTAAAGTTGATGGTCGCTTCGGCAACCGTTGGGATAACGTTGTTTTTTACGCCGCCGCCTATTATGGTAGGAGCTGTGGTTGTATGGGCGTTCAGGGCTTCCAAAATAGGGGTTTTAAATAACCATGGATTAGCGAACGCCATTTTTTTAAAGAAAGGCAACTCTGACCCCATATATTCCAACTGATAATCAATAGGTTTTACCAGTTTATAGGGTAGCTGATTGTTTTCAAGGTCCACAATGGCCTTAGCAAGCATTCCAATGGTATTTTCTTTAGGGGGTTGGGAACTATGTCCTCCTTTGGTCTCTACGATCAACCTAAAGGAAGCAAACCCTTTTTCGGCCAGATTGACCATAGCAACCGGATTTTCTATACCTGGAACCAGGTTTTCCGCGATGAAACCACCTTCATCCAAAGCCATGGCGGCATGAATTCCTTTTCCTTTTAAATATTTGGCGATTTCCGAGGCACCTTTGCCACCTCCAACTTCCTCATCGTGTCCAAAAGCCAGGTAAATGGTTTGCGAGGGTACAAAGGATTCTTCCAATAATTTTTCTACGGCTTCCAATAAGCCTATCAAGGTGCCCTTATCATC
>JAUIGC010000299.1 GCA_030429835.1 Bacteroidia bacterium | reverse complement strand
TTGCAAACCCCGTTTTTACTTGATTAATGGCTTCGGCAAGATCGGCATTGTATTCCGTCATTTTGAAATCCAAGGGCCCAAAATATCGCATATAATTGGACGCGTGCTGTGAGCTCCACATTCTGGGGAGAATTCCTTGGTGCTTGGGGTTAGGGCCTTGCTCCGAATTTTTATATTTATTTACGATAATGTATTTGCCTAGGGTATAATCTTTTTCGTACTTAGGCGTACCGTCCCTATCCTCACCTGCGGGAGCGAACATATCCGAATAATAGGTGCCGTATACGGGACTATCCACGCCCGGATACTGTTCCCTATTATAATAAGCCAAAAGAGCACGTGCATCCTCGGGGTTGTTCTCGTTGATAACTACCTGTGCATTGGCACGGATAGGGAGCATCAACCAAGACGAAAAGCCAAGAAAAAGGAACATCAAACAAAGTACAATGGTGTTTGCAACTTTGTAATTGTTTTTTCGGGTATAGTTCAGTCCAAAATAAAAGGCGGCAATGAACAGCAGCCCAATAATGATGGAACCCGAATTAAAGGGAAGGCCAATGGTGTTTACAAAGAATACTTCGCCCCAACCAAATAACATTAGCACGTAGGTAAGGGAGAATTTATAGACCAACATTAAGATGGCTATCACAATGATATTGGCCAAAAGAAAGTTTTTTACGGTGGTCTTTTTGTATGTCTTAAAGTAATAGAGAAGTCCTATGGATGGAATGGCTAAAAATCCCATGAACTGAATCCCAAAGGTAAGCCCAACCACAAAGGAAATGAGTATGATCCAACGGTTGCCCCGGGGGTCCTCCAAATTGTCCGTCCACTTTAACCCCAACCAAAGCAATAGGGCCATAATAAGGCTGGCCATGGAATAGACTTCGGTCTCTACGGCATTGAACCAGAAACTGTCCGAAAAGGTAAAGGCCAATGCGCCTATAAAGCCACTTCCCAATACGGCGATAGCCTTGCTATTGGTCATCGGTTCATTATTGTCCATTAATTTTTGGGCAATATTGGTAATTGTCCAGAACATGAATAAAATCGTAAAGGCACTGGAAACCCCGGATACTAAATTTACCATCATGGCCACTTGGCTAGGTTCTAAGGCGAACATGGCAAAAAATGCACCTATCATTTGCAATAAAGGTGCCCCTGGGGGGTGTCCTACTTGCAGCTTGGCCGATGTTGCGATATATTCACCCGCATCCCAAAAACTATTGGTGGGTTCAACGGTAATAAAGTAGGTGATAAATGATATGAAAAAAACGGCCCACCCGAGAAGGGTGTCCCATTTTTTGAAGTTCTTTGAAAACATGGAACCTTGGTTAAAGCTATCCGGCGAATTTACTAATTTATATAGATACCAACCCATTATTTTTATAAACCTTTAACAGGCAATGAAATATGTATTTTTCCTTTTTTGGATTAAAAAATGTTTGTTCAGATCAAACTTTGTTTTAAATTTGCACGCTCTTAGAGGTATTGGCCCATGGTGTAATGGTAACACTCCGGTTTTTGGTACCGTCATTCTAGGTTCGAGTCCTAGTGGGCCAACTAATAAGATTATAGAATCCTAACATTGATGAGATGTTAGGATTTTTTTATTGAGTTTCTCCATTTTATGGAAATAGCTATGTAGATTGGCGTCTGTTATCGATGGATGTTAAACTTCAACGAGTATTTGGAATCATGAAATGGATATTTTGTACATTGACCATTGATTGCGTCAAGAATTAGTTGTTTGTGGATATCAAATTTTGACACTCTTATTTAGTTTTGCCCCCACTCTTATAAACTCATGTTATGAAGTTGACCGCAAAAAGCTTGAAAATCATACTGGTACTTGTACTGGTTGGTTTTGGTGTGGGTATCTATCTTCAGGACCTACAACATCAAAAAAGTACTCAACATGCCTGGAAGGCGAATAGGTATAATCTTTCAAGATTTGATAAGATTACGGAATACAATAAAAAAATGAATGCCGCCAATTGGCAGAAAATGAGGGATAGTATCCAAAGTCAATTGGATACCCTTATGATTCTAAGGTTTAGAAGAGAGGTGGATAGTATTAATGATTTGAACCTTTCTGAGGAAACTTCAAAAACTTCTGGATTACTTGGAGGGATTTATTGAACTTGTCTATAAAGACTTTCAAATTATTTGATTGAAATCTTACAGTGTATTGCAAACAACAAAGATTGTTGTATATTTGCACTACTGAAAGGATAAAAAGTATTCGTGAGGGGACATTAGTCCCCTCTTTTATTACTTAGTTTTTTATGCTAAAGGAAAAAGTCAGGGCATTATTGGAAAAAGGATTGGAGGAGGATCCTTCTCTATTTTTGATTGATTTCACCGTATCACCGGATAATAAAATAAAGGTTATTATTGATGGGGATAATGGGGTAACGGTCAATGATTGTATCAAGATTAGTAGGGCCATTGAACATAATCTGGATAGGGAGGAACAGGACTTTGCCCTTGAGGTTGCATCTGCCGGAGCAACGGCTCCTATGGTGATACCCAGGCAATATGTTAAAAATATTGGAAGAAAACTGGAGGTGGAAACCTCTAATTCATCATATGAAGGTAAGCTCACCCAGGCCAACGATGATTTTATCGTATTGGAATGGAAAGCTCGCGAACCTAAGCCTATAGGTAAGGGAAAAGTAACGGTTCAGAAAAGAGAGGAAATACCTTTTTCTGATATTAAAAAAGCAAAAGTCATTTTAAAATTTTAATTGTAGTAACCAATGGAAAA
>JAUIGC010000062.1 GCA_030429835.1 Bacteroidia bacterium | reverse complement strand
CCAAAGGAAGACCTGTTTCCTCGGAAAGAATGATTAGTGACAAGGTATAGTCCTGGGCATTTGCAGTAAGTCCAAGAAGTATCAGTACAACTACTAAAAAGTTTTTAGTTTGGTTTTTCATCTATGTGTTCTTATTGCCAACCAACTGGTTCAATGGCGGTTCTATATCTTGATTCTTCGCAGGGGGCCAATTGCGTGGGGGGAGGTGGAAATGGTGATCCAATTGTTGGCTCTGTGTTTATGTTTGGGGGTTGTCTTGTCTCCGTAGGAGCTTCATCAATTAACTGCCTCTCCACAAAAACATTGACCGTGGATGAGGCCGCAGCCGTAAATCTTCCCAAAACAAATTCGTCCGGGTCGTTTATATTATAAAGATTACCGATTAAAGCTGCGGGCGGTGGAGCATTAAAACCAGATGCATTGTCCACAATATCCTTTAATATTTTATAATACTGATAGGCCGCTGGGGTCAAAGAGAATTGCTGTACTTCCACTACCATATTTTCTTTGGTATATAGAGGCAACGTACCTACTTCCAGATTTGATACCGTTTTTCCATTGGAGAATTTATCGTCGAAAATATTTACCTCATCCGCATATCTAATTTTCCAACAATCCGTTTCGCATATATAGTCAAAATATCTTTGTTGTTGCCCAGTTAAATCATATGGAATACACTCTCCGTTTCTATAAATTCCTTCTATGCACCTTAAACAATAATCAAGGTTTTCAAAGGAGCGATAACTCCAATAATAATTATTCTCCATATTTATGGGGTCATCAAAACTGACCGCTATTTTATGGCCGGACACAAATTTGTTCAAGGAAGGCCTGAACTCCAATTCTCTTTCGTAGTTAATTTGCACCTCATTAATGGGAACAGGTGTTAAAACTACCTCGGGCTCTGATTCATAAATCTTTCCATCCGGCATTATGACAGTAAGCTTCCAGCGTTCCCCTGGGGATACCTTAAAATCCTGTGGCGCCAAATAAGCATCTTCGGATTCAAGGAAATTTACTGAAAGGCCGCTGTCCAGATTTTCTACAGTAACAGATGCTCCCGGTATGAAATTTAATCCCCTTACGCCAAACTCTGTAACCGATTCATTAATGGCAACATAAGACGCACCCGTATTGGAACTGGCAAAACCTTCTATAAAAATCAAACCGTCTTCATAGTCATATTCAGGAGTTACTGGGTCGATACACGAATTTAGTAGAAGAACCGTAGCAATTAAAACTAACCGTTTTGGTTTAATGGTAAAAAAAACAAAAATCCTTTTCAATTTCATCTATTTAAAATTATTAATCCAGCCACCCCATTGGTGTTAGAGATGTTCTATATCTTCCAGGTTTACAAGGTGCCATAGTAACCATAGGCGGTGGAACTTCATCACCCTCTGGATTGGTGATAACCCTAGGCTCCAATTGGGGTTCTTCAATATTTATACGTTCTATAAAAATTGGGGTTGTCCTACTTGAAGCTACTGTAAATCTACCCAAAACAAATTCGTCCGGATCGTTTATGTTATAAAGATTACCAATCAAAGCTGCAGGCAAAGGTGAATTGAACCCTCCGTTATTATCCACTAAATCCTTTAAAGTTTTAAAATACCTATAGGCATTAGGGGAAATTGAAAATTGTTGTAATTGTAGCAAAATATTATCATTTGTATAAAGCAGCACCTCTCCAATAGGAAGTTGCGTTACCTTTTTTCCATTAATAAATTCATCCGAAAGGATATTAACATTTTGACTATATCGTATTTTCCAACAATCTTCCTCACATTCATAGGTATAGTATTTTTTTAAAGGGGAATCGTCTGCCATTTGGTTCACAACTATACATCTTCCTTCCCTATAAACCTGAAAATCAACACAAATTTCACAATTAATGAGTTTTTCAAAAGATTTATATCGCCAGAAATAATAATTCTCCTCATTTGCTGGATCGTCAAAAGTTGTCGTTATCTCATGACCTGGAACGAACCTTTCATAGCCTTCTGAATAAACTAGTTCCGATTTAAAATTGGTATCAAACGAAGCTTCAATGACCAATTGTGGAACTTTTTCAATTTGAGATGCATATTCTCTTCCATCCGGTAATTTTACCTCCAAATTCCAAAGTTCATTTTCTTCGATTCTGAAATCCGGAGGGGGAAAATATGCACCATCCAATTCCTCAAGTTGAACCGTTGATCCAAATTCTTGATTTTTAAAATAAACACTTGCCCCACTTACCTCAATCGCCTTATGGTCTCCAAAAACGTTTTTTGTTACACTAATGATAGCATAAGACGTTCCTATTTCTGTTGAGGCCAAGGCATCTATGTAGATTAATCCTTCCTTAAAATCGAACTCAGGTTCAACAGGATCGGAACAATTTGTCAACAATGTAAAAATGATACACAGAGGAAACAAACGAAATATATGATTCCGGAGGAATACTACCATCCCACTTGTTAAAGCCATTTTTGAAAATAAAAGTAAAATACTATTATTATGGCAAGTTGACTGTTAAAAATATCAGGAATTTAAAGCCTTAACAAAAAAACCTTCAATATAACATTGAAGGTCTTTATTTAATACGATTTAAGATGGTCATTATCTTCTTTGAAAAACCAATTGCCCGCTTTCATTGAACTCTGGTATTTGCAAGTCGGCGGCATCTACCAACATAACATCCCCATCTATGGTGACATCTACCTCCACGATATTTCCTTCTGCATCCACAAAGGATACCACATTGTTTTCATAGGTATAGGTACTGGACTCCGTATCCGATGTTGTTGGACAAGGAATGTCCAAGCCTGTTTGAGTAGCATTAATTTCTATGTAGTTTGCCGAATTCGTTGCCGTAGCGGTCAAATCCTCATTAAATTGTAAGGTGATTATGTAACAATCCTTGTCCGTTAGGTAGTCAAGAATTTCCTTTCCAAAAATGGCATTATCACTGGCGGTAGACTCATCAATTCGAAGCTCAGTGGCATCCCATGTCCCCACGATACTAGCAGAAGTTTCTATTTCCGAACCGTTGCCCTTATCAGAACTACAAGAAAAAATGAATGATGACAGAAGAAACAAGAAAATACTATTTCTCATATATACGCTATTTATTGTTCAGATATAGAACGTATTAAATATCATAATATTTCCCAAGAGAGTAAATGCTTTATCCAAACGAAGATGGTATCATAAAATAAACCGATACGTTGCCTTTAAAAGAAACGTATTGTCCTTTTTCTGACCAAGAATCTGACTGTCCAAATTCCTTCCCAAGGTTTCTGTAGGATCACCAAAGCCAACCACCCCTTGGGACCAAACCAAGAAGATTTCAGATCCGGGAATATATTCCCATCGCAGAACCAAATTGGACCTAAATTGCACGAAAGAAAAGTCAGGGTCCTCAATCTCGTAATCCATATTTCCATCTAGGTTTTCATCTACCAGATATGAACCTGTATTGTTGGGCCTTGAAATTTGTGTGTCCGAAAACAAGGTTACCCTCTCGTTCAATTTCTCCGCTATAGGATTGTTCACATAGTTAAAGTCATTATAGATTCCCCTAGAGATGAAGGGTTCACCATAATATTGGATGGAGAGATTTGGATTCAGGCTATAATTAAACCGAATGGCGGTATTAAACGTACGCTGGTCTATATTGGCCGTAATGTACCTGGGAGTTCCATTGAATGAGGTTTCGGTCACATACTGCGTCTTATTGGGGTTTTCCTCATATTCTGAAGAAAGGGATAGGCTAAATGCATCAAAAGGCTGGTAATTGCATCGGAAAACATATCGCTTTAACGAAAAGTTGTCCTCAGCGGCTTGGCTGTTTACATAACCTAAGGTAAAATTGAATTTTTTTCTCCTGTCGGACCCAAAAAATAGATACCAAAAATTTTCTTCAGACCATTGCCATCTCGGACCACCTCGTAAAACCGTATTGGAGAAAATCCTAGGTTTATGGGCCGCTCCAGCTTCTGTCCACCAATTGTTCTTATAATTTATAAAACCTTGGAATTCGTATTGAATTCTGTTATAGTTTCCCTGAAAATCATAGGTAGTAAATTGTTCCAACCCCAACTGTGCGGTCCTGTACAAACCTGTAGGCTTTAAAAACAATCTACGAAGCTGGGCATATTGTTTTATTTCATCGGCCTGCCTTAAAAAACCCACATCGTTCAATTCCAGTTCGGGAGAACGCCAAATGACCCCTCCATTGTATCTCCAACTACCCCCACCGGCTTTTCCCGCTTCCAGTTTACCTCCTGTTCCGGTCATTGATGTCCTTGTACCATCCACCTCCACATGATCTGCATCCACCCTTTGAAAAAGATGTGTGATACTGGTCTGGGTCTGTTCTATTGCTTCTTCACTTCCCACAATATGGCTCCCCACAAGGTTACCTTCAACATAGTACTTCCTCTCTTTCCAATTGTGCTTAAAATCCAGACCACCGGAATATGCAGATTTTCTTAAAAAATTAAGGTTATCGGGAATATTTCTATTGGTAGCAGTAATGATTCCGCCAACATAAGAATTCCTTTGGTTAAAATCCTTTTGGACCCTGCCCACCAAATAATTTGTTAGGGGTTCCACCAATTCTCGTCGGCCGTTTCCTAAAGTGTCCAATACCTCGGCATACATATTTCCTGTGACACTTTCCAACAATCCCAAGGACCAACCATTTTTTGTTTTTCCAGAAAATTTTGCCGCCCCCAATATTGTGGAGTTTTTGGGTTGATCAACATATTCCGCATCCTCATCCACAACAAAACCCTGCGGACTTCTACCAATTCTGCGACTATAAAAAAGGTTATCGTTCCCATCGGCAAATTCGTAATCGAAAATATTTTTGTTCTCAATGAAGAATGGCCTTCTTTCCTCGAAGAATATCTGAAAACCATCCAAGGCAATTGCACCTGGATCTGCATCAACCTGGCCAAAATCTGGATTGACCGTCAAGTCCAATGTTAAGTCGTTGGTTATTCCGATCTTGGCGTCCAAACCACCATTAAACCTAAAATCGCTACCGTCCCTAAATGGGTTACCAGCCTCTGAGGGATAGGTGTCCAATTGATTGACCACAAAAGGCTGGATTTCCAATTGTTTTTGTGGTTGTATATTAAAAAGACCTCTCAACGTTCCAAATTCACTAACCCAACCGGGTGCATCCCTTGGCATGGGTTGCCATAAGGATCGTTCTTCTGCCCTAAAAAATCTTCTGTTTAACTGAAGACCCCATATCTGCTCTTCCTTGGCGCCAAATTTTATTTGACTAAAGGGAATCTTCATTTCGGCTGTCCATCCCTCTTCATCAATATTTGTTGCGGTATACCAAATAGGATTCCAACTGGGGTCCCAATTGTTTCCATTTTGAGAAATGAACTCGTCCCCCTTTACCCCGGCCGCAGAAACATTAAAAGAAAAACCTGTACGCTTGTCATTGTAGCTATCTATGTTAATCTCAATCCAATCCCCCGCAAAATTATCCCTTCGCGCCAATCGCCTTTCAATTTTGGAAGGAATACTATCGTAGCACCGTATTCCTATATAAAGAAATTTGGAATCGTATGTTATCTTAAACTTTGTGGGTTGACTGGGAGTTTCACCATTATTAGGGTCAAAAACGGTAAAATCACCTTCCCACGGCACAACGTTCCAACCTTTATCGTTTAACATACCATCGATTTCCAATACTTCACCAACCGGTAATACATTTGTGATATACGTTCTTTTAGAAACGCTTACAAAATCTTCTTGTGCATAAAGGCTTAAAAACGCCAACAGGAATATTGACGTCCATCCAAATTTGTTTAACATGGTTGATCGTTGCTTTGATTGAAAGACCCAAAAATTGGGTAATTGTTACTTTATCACTTGAATTTTAGCCTTTTTTTAACATTGTAAGGGAACTAAGATATTTTCCGGTATTTTTGCCCCGATTTGAAGAAAAGAAAAAAACTAAAAATAATTAGGAAACAACTATTTGCAATTCAAGTTTATAGTTGTACATTTGCAGCCCGTTTCACGGGATTGAATAGAATAATTGTTAAAAACAGTAGCAGTGGATACACTAAGTTATAAAACCATTTCCGCCAACAAATCTACCGTAAGTAAAGAGTGGTTGTTGGTAGATGCCGAAGGAGAAACGTTGGGTCGTTTATCCTCCAAAGTGGCTAATTTATTGAGAGGAAAGCATAAACCAAGCTTTACTCCACATGTTGATTGCGGTGACAATGTTGTTGTCATCAATGCTGAAAAAATTATCTTGACCGGCAATAAATGGGAAGACAAGACCTACCAAAGGTACACTGGGTATCCAGGTGGACAACGTTTTACTTCTGCAAAGGAGTTGTTGAGTAAAAATCCAGCTGCCATTGTGGAAAAAGCTATCAAAGGAATGCTTCCTAAAAATAGATTGGGTGCCGATCTTTTCAGAAACCTTAAGGTTTATGCAGGACAGCAGCACGGACAAGAAGCTCAAAAACCTACTGCAGTAAATTTAAAAGACATTAAATAATGGAAATAGTTCATAAAATAGGAAGAAGAAAAACTGCTGTTGCCAGGGTGTACCTTTCACAAGGAAATGGTACTATCACTATTAACAACAAAGATTTGAACGTTTATTTTCCAACTGCCACTTTGCAGTATAAAGTAAAACAACCTTTCACACTTACCGATACTACTGACAATTATGATGTTAAGGTAAATGTTTACGGTGGTGGTATCACAGGACAGGCCGAAGCAATCAGGTTGGCCATTTCCAGAGCCATGTGTGAAGTGGATAGCGAAAACAGGGCTACCCTTAAACCGGAAGGTTTGTTGACAAGGGACCCAAGAATGGTAGAACGTAAGAAATTTGGTCAGAAAAAGGCCCGTAAGAAATTCCAGTTCTCCAAGCGTTAATCAAAGGAATTTTCAAAGCATCCGTCCTCTGGCGGATGCTTGTTTATATTTATTTTGTGCCGGTGTAAGTCCGGAATATTCATTAACAAGTTCATTGAAAGTCCAGTTTTGGACACTTAAAAATCCTTTATTCACATTATGATAAAGGTAAATTAGTTTAGCATCTAAATGATAAAGGCTTTCCATAGTTTGGGATACCACTTTATCATTGCTATTTCATAAGAACGTAAACTAAATTTAAAATGGCGAAAGTCGAAGTAAAACAATTATTAGAAGCAGGTGTGCATTTTGGCCACCTAACCAGAAAGTGGAATCCGAACATGGCTCCTTACATCTACATGGAGCGTAATGGTATTCACGTAATCAATCTTTACAAAACTGTTGCAAAATTGGACGAAGCAAATGAAGCTTTGGCTAAAATTGCCGCATCAGGAAGAAAAATTCTTTTTGTTGCCACTAAAAAACAGGCAAAGGACATTGTTGCTGAAAAGGCAGCGAACGTAAACATGCCCTACATTACAGAGAGATGGCCAGGTGGTATGTTGACCAACTTTGTAACTATCCGTAAAGCCGTTAAAAAAATGGCTTCCATCGATAGAATGAAGAAAGATGGAACTTTCAACACCCTATCCAAAAAAGAGCGTTTGCAAGTTGATCGTTTGAGAGCAAAATTAGAGAAGAACTTAGGTTCCATTTCTGAAATGACACGTTTGCCAGGTGCTTTGTTTATCGTTGATACGATGAGAGAACACATTGCCGTAAAAGAAGCTCAAAAATTGAACATTCCAATTTTTGCCATGGTGGATACGAACTCAGACCCAAGGGATGTTGATTTTGTAATTCCGTCCAATGATGATGCCTCAAAATCCATCGAGATTATTATGTCTCAAGTAACTGAGGCCGTGGCCGAAGGTCTTGCGGAGCGTAAGTCTGAAAAAGCAGAAACACCAGAAGGCAAGAAAGAAAAAGGATCCAAGAAAAAGGAAAAAGAAAATAAGGAGGATTTAAAGCCTACCCCGGATAAAGTTGATACAAAACCGACACCCGTCGTAGATAAAGTTCCTAACGTAACTGTTGATGTTGAAGCCACCAAGGAAGCTGTTAAGGAGGACAAAAAAGCCGAGTCTGCCGATGCTGATGATTTGACCAAAATTGAAGGTGTTGGGCCAAAAGCTGCAGAGGCACTTTCCAATGCTGGATTGGACACTTTTGCCAAAGTTGCGAAGGCCGATGCGGATAAGATGAAAGATATTTTGACAGAAGCCAGCTCCAGAATGGCACATCTAGACCCAACTTCTTGGCCAAAACAAGCTCAAATGGCCGCTGATGGTAAATGGGATGAGCTTAAGGAATGGCAAGACAGCGTTAAAGGCGGTGTTGAATAAAGGAATTTTTATACTAATTGATAATTGAACCTCCCTGCTTAGGGAACAAAAAACATAAAAAATGGCAAAGATTACAGCCGCAGAAGTAAACAAATTAAGACAGACTACCGGAGCCGGAATGATGGATTGCAAAAAAGCCTTGGTTGAAGCCGAAGGTGATTTTGACAAGGCTATCGAAATCCTACGCAAAAAAGGTCAAAAAGTTGCTGCAAACAGGGCGGACAGGGACTCCTCCGAAGGGGCGGCCATCGCAAAAGTAAATGATGACAATACTAGTGGGGTCATTATTTCCTTGAACTGTGAAACCGACTTTGTGGCCAAAAATGATTCCTTCGTTACTTTGGCTAACGAATTGGCGGATTTGGCTATAAACTATGACGATAAAGAGTCTTTTTTGGCTGCTGATTTCAAAGGTATGTCCGTTCAGGATAAATTGACCGAACAGACCGGTGTTATTGGTGAAAAAATCGAAATTGGTGGATTTGAAAGATTAAGTGCTCCTTTTGTTGGTTTTTATATCCATGCAGGAAACAAGATTGCTGTTCTTACAGGTTTATCCGCTGCTGTTGATGGTGCCGATATTGTTGCCAAGGACGTTTCCATGCAAGCTGCTGCCATGAACCCGGTAGCCTTGAACGAAGAAGGCGTTGACCAAGCTGTTATTGACAAGGAAATAGAAATCGCCAAAGACCAATTGCGCCAAGAAGGTAAGCCTGAAGCTATGTTGGACAACATCGCCAAAGGAAAATTAAAAAGATTCTTTAAGGACAATACTTTGGTTAATCAAGATTTTATTAAAGACAGTAAACAAAGTGTTGCTCAATACGTTAAATCCGTTGATTCCAATTTGGAGGTTACAGGATTCAAAAGGGTTGCATTAGGATAATCCAAACAACGCTTATAAAATAAAAAATGCCAAGTGTTTAACTTGGCATTTTTTATTTTACCTTCTTCCCCAATCTCATTTTTTCAACCAAGCGTTCCTTAAATCAACAACATCCTCTGAACTATTTTCTACGGGAGTAATTTTGTTTACCTCAATAGTGGGTATACCTACGGGGCCTTCTATACTTAAAGTTTCCCGATCCCTAATAACTTCCATTTTAATCACAGTTTCCGGACCCCAGGTAAAACTTTGCCCAATGATAGGTCTCATTGTGTCCAGATTTATTTCTACCCCGTTAATACTTTTTATAATATCTCCACCTTGGACACCTAAATTGACAAAGAAAGAATTTAAATCAATCCCCTTTCTAACAAAAATTGCATTATTATTATCAGTGTCAACGTCAATATAGGGTATCTCTCCTTGCAGAAAATATCCTGTCTCCTCCTCTACCCTTTTCATAGTCAACCCTACTTTTTCCAAGAAAATTTCATAGTCTATAGGGGTGTCACCAACAACATATGTTTCAAAAAAAGTTCTAACCTCAGGATAGGTCAGTGCCACTATTTCATCAATTAGTTCATCATCATTGAAAGGAGAATCCACACCATATTTCTTGGACAATTCTTTCATTAACCAAAGTACTCCCTTTTCACCATTACTTTTTTCCCTTATTAAAATATCCAAGGCCATATTGATCAAGGCTCCTTTTTCGTAAACATTTGCGTAATTACTTTCATATGGGGCTTCCAATATGTTTTTGCTCATAACGGTAAAAGACATAGTATCATCATATCCTTTTGCATTACCCATTTTCTTCCTCATACGTTCATAAAATTCGGCTTCGTCAATCAACCCTTCATGAACTTGAAACAAGTTGGCAAAATATTCCGTAGTACCTTCATACATCCATAAATGTTGTGACATTTTTGGGTCATTAAAATCAAAAAAATGAATTTCATTAGAATGCACGGACAATGGGGTTACAATATGAAAGAATTCATGAGAGACCACATCTACCATTGCCTGTTCCAACCTTTCCTTGGGCATAGCCTCTGGCAGGACCACCACCGTTGAGGTATGGTGTTCCAGAGCACCAAAACCTCTGGCGTCCGTATCTTCCATAGTAGATAAATACAACAGGATATTATATTTCGTGGTGGAGTCTATATCACCCAAAAACTCCTTTTGAGCACGCATCATGGTTTCCATACGGTCTCTCAGATCCGAAGCTTTATAAACCCCATTGGGAGAATAAACACTCAAGGTAACCTCAATGCCGCCTACCTTGAAGGTTTCCTTATCGGGTTTTGTATAGAAAATGGGATTGTCTATAACTTCAAAGTATCTGTTAGCAACAAAAACATCTTCTTTATTATCCTCGTTCATAGTGGTCTGGGTCAACGAGGTGGCCGCTTCAAAACCTAAAGGTTTTTCTATCGATATTTGATAGGGAATTTCCTTAAAATCATCAAAATAACCAACAAAACCGTGGAGGTTCAACATATAATTGGTGTCCTTTAAAATATTGGTACCCGCAGGAGAAAAAACTGCATCAGCAACTTCATTTTCTGTATCGTACGTATCATTCACCAAATAACTTACCTTATCCAAGTTCTTCGCGTTTGAAATACTCCAGGTATTTATATCCGGCTTGGTTACTTCCATAGGTTTTCCAGAATAGTCATATGCTACGAATCCCTCTACATATTTTCCATAATCATCGCTACTATATGTTCCAGGAACCGTCTTAGGTATCCTAAAGGAAACTATATCCTTGGTAAAGGCTCCCGGATCCACCACAACTTTTACTTGGTCATTAACTACATTGATCAAATCCATAGACACCAGAACTGGTGTCTTATCAATGGAAACTAGATTTTTTCCAGCACCACAACCATACATAATGAGTGCCGTTATTGCATATAAAAAAGTCCTTTTCATTTAAATTTTATTATAAATCGAATTAAAATTCTAAATCCCACAAGAATATCAAAAATAAAGATGACAGCCTTATGAATTAATAAATAATTATGTTTTAACCCCAATATATAGCTTTGTTACCCATTGATTTTTTTCATTATTTTTGCTTTGAAATAAATCTAAAGATGCAATATAAAAGGATACTCCTAAAACTTAGCGGTGAGGCTTTAATGGGCGAAAAACAATATGGTATAGACCCAAAAAGATTGGATGAATATGCTGATGAAATCAAAAAAGTAGTTGACAAGGGAATCCAAGTAGCTATTGTAATCGGGGGAGGTAACATCTTTAGGGGACTGGCAGGAGCCGCTACTGGTATGGATCGGGTACAAGGAGATCATATGGGGATGCTAGCTACGGTAATCAATGGCTTGGCACTACAGAGCGCCTTAGAGATGAAAGATGTACAGACTAGGCTGCAATCTGCCATAAAAATCAATGAAGTTGCAGAACCTTTTATAAGAAGGAGGGCCATGCGTCATTTAGAAAAGGGAAGAGTCGTCATTTTTGGGGGAGGAACAGGCAATCCATATTTTACCACGGATTCGGCAGCAGTATTGCGAGCGATAGAAATAGAGGCTGATGTAATACTTAAAGGAACCCGTGTGGATGGCATCTACACTTCAGATCCTGAAAAGGACAAAAATGCCACCAAATTTGATACCATTTCTTTTCAGGATGTGCTTAAGAAAGGATTAAAAGTAATGGACACCACTGCATTTACGTTAAGCCAGGAGAATGAACTTCCCATTGTTGTTTTTGATATGAACAAAAAAGGAAACCTCCTAAAGATAGTGGATGGGGAAACAATCGGCACTACTGTAAATATGTGATTTTGGTACAATTTATGCTTAAGAATACAAAATTTTGATATGAACGAAGAAATACAATTTGTTTTAGACTCTGCAAAAGAAAGTATGGATGCCGCAATAGCCCATTTAGAACGTGCATTTGTCAAGATTAGGGCCGGTAAGGCCAGTCCGGCTATGCTATCCTCCGTATTGGTAGAGTATTATGGATCGCAAACCCCTCTATCACAGGTGGCCAACATCAACACTCCAGATGGTAGGACCATTTCCGTACAACCTTGGGAAAAAGGAATGCTTGCTGAAATCGAGAAGGCTATTATGAATGCAAATTTAGGTTTCAACCCTATGAACAATGGTGATTTGATCATTATAAATGTACCGCCACTGACTGAGGAGCGTAGGGTTCAATTAACAAAGCAAGCAAAGGCGGAAGCAGAACATGCCAAGGTAGGTGTTAGAAGCGCCAGACAAGATGCCAATAAGGAAATCAAGGATTTGGATGTATCTGAGGATTTGGAAAAGAATGCCGTTGCAGACGTACAAGATCTTACAGATAAATATGTAAAGAAAATAGACGACTTTTTGATTGCCAAGGAAGCTGAAATCATGAAGGTTTAAATTTTTAAGAAAAATCGATTTAAAAGGAGCAGTCAATCATAGATTGCTCTTTTTTTATACTACATATTCTTCAATCTCTTTTTAGGTACAATTAGCCACATTAGTTACCTTTGCAATCTGCTAAAAAGGAGTATGGTTGCTAAACTTACCAAGGGATTTTGGCCCAAAACGGCCAATATTATATTAAGAAATAGAATTCTCATTTTATGTATTATAGCAGGGATTACTATATTCCTTGCCATGCAGTGGGATAATATGCGCTTCTCCAATTCGCAAGCCAATCTTTTACCAGATGACCATCCCGTTAATTTGGAATACCAGCATTTTTTGAATCAATTTGGGGAAGAAGGTAATGCCGTGGTATTCGCAATTAGGGATTCTGCTTTGTTTACCCCTGAGAATTTTAACCGCTGGAACAAACTAAGCAAACAATTAGGAGCTTTCCCAGAGGTAGACTTTGTACTTTCTACCGATAATTTACAGGAACTTGTAAAGGATACGGTAGAGCAGAAATTTGTAATGCAGCCCTTAATCAAGGAAATTCCCTCATCGGCCGCGCAAGTAGATAGTATTATCCAACATCTTTTTAACGAACTCCCTTTCTACGATAATCTTATTTATAACAAGGAATCCGGTACCATTAGAACGGTAATGTACTTGGATAAGGATATTGTAAATACCAGCGTTAGAAAAGATTTCATCCTGAAGGATTTGAGCCACCTTATTACCAGGTTTGAGGAAGAAACGGGTCTAGATGTCCATATTTCGGGAATGCCCTATGTGCGAACCATGAACTCCCAAAACATAATCGATGAAATCGGGAAGTTTATTTTGGCCGCCTTGGGAGTAACCTCCTTAATATTTTTCTTTTTCTTTAGAAGTTTTAGGGCCACTTTTATCTCTATGTGCGTGGTAATCATAGGTGTAATGTGGGCCTTTGGTGTTCTTGGGCTTTTACAATACGAAATAACGGTACTTACAGCACTTATACCTCCTTTAATCATTGTAATTGGAATACCCAACTGTATATTTCTTATCAATAAATACCAGCAAGAGGTTAAAAAACATGGTAACCAGGCACTTTCGTTACAACGCGTTATTTCCAAAATTGGTAACGCAACGTTAATGACGAACATTACCACAGCCTCCGGTTTTGCCACCTTCATTATTACGGATAGTAAGCTCCTTAAAGAATTTGGTATAGTTGCTTCCATTAACATAATAGGGATTTTCATCTTATCGTTATTGATCATTCCAATCGTTTATAGCTTCCTTTCATTACCTAAAACAAGACACTTAAAACATTTGAACAAGAAATGGATAGATGCCTTTGTGAGTTGGATGGAAAATATTGTTCGTAATAAAAGAATAGCAGTGTATATCGTTTCTATTGGCCTGTTGGTGGTGAGTATTATTGGCATTTATCAAATAGACATTTCCGGTAGCCCGATTGAAGATATGCCCAAGAAGGCTGAATTTTTTAAGGATATCCGTTTCTTCGAAAATGAGTTTGATGGTATTATGCCCGTTGAAATTGTGGTAGACACCAAAAACCCGAAGGGAGTAATGAAACCGGCAACCTTAAAAAGAATGGACCGTCTTGGAGAGGTTGTTGACGAGATTCCCGAACTATCCCCTTCCCTATCCGTAGTAAATCTGGTTAAATATTCCAAACAGGCTTTTTACAATGGGATTCCTAAGTATTATCAGCTGCCCACAAGTCAGGAAAATACATTCATTATGGATGTGGCCAGAAAATCATCCGATGATGGGAACTTACTTAAAAGTTTTGTGGACAGTACCGGCCAAGTCGCAAGAATGACTACCTATATGCGCGATGTCAAGACAAGTAGGATGGAAAAAATTGAGGAGCGCCTTGTTGAAAACATAAACAAAATATTTCCCAAGGAACGTTATACCGTTTACATGACGGGAAGTGCTCTTTTATTTTTAAAAGGAACCAAATATCTGGTAAAAAACTTGATTATGTCCCTTGCACTTGCCATTGGGCTAATTGCCTTATTCATGGCCTATTTATTCCGATCTTTTAGAATGATCGTCATATCCCTAATTCCAAACTTGTTACCGTTAATTGTCACGGCTGGCATTATGGGATTTATTGGAGTCCCTATTAAGCCATCAACGATTCTGGTATTCAGTATAGCTTTTGGAATTTCTGTGGACGATACGATACACTTCCTTGCCAAGTATAGACAGGAGCTGGAATCAAAAAAATGGCAAATCAAAAAGTCAGTATACGCTGCCTTAAGGGAAACTGGGGTGAGCATGTTCTACACCTCCATTGTACTCTTCTTTGGCTTTTCGGTCTTTGTCATCTCAAATTTTGGAGGAACCGTAGCGTTAGGGGCACTGGTTTCAGCTACTTTGCTATTTGCCATGTTGGCCAACTTGATTTTGTTGCCTTCTTTATTGTTATCCTTGGAAAAAAGTATAGCCAATAAAAAAACACTAAAGGAACCCCAAATAGATATACTGCCCCAAGACG
>JAUIGC010000061.1 GCA_030429835.1 Bacteroidia bacterium | reverse complement strand
AATACCTGTATTCCAACCTTATTCGCATAATCCAATAATTGACCATATCCATCAACGGCGGCTTCTGCAATTTCCTCAGGTGCCCCAGGTTCCTTTTTGCCTGTCAGAGCTGCCATAGTATCTCCCAGGTTTACTCGGATGGCACTACAGCCCAAGAATTTGGCGGCATCTACCCATGGGTAGTGCCCCTCAACTGCGCTATTTCGCTCTTGTGCATCAATTGAGGCAATATTGCCGCCATCTACCATAATAAGATGGTTGATCATGCCCAGATCATCACATCGTTGTTTTAATTCCTTTAGGTAGTCTTGATTTGTATGTTTTTCGTTAAAAAATCCGGACACATATTCCAGAACATCAATGCCATGCACATTTTTAGCCCTTTTCGGAAAATCCATATTAACCATTTTACCGGTGTACAGTTCGGAGGCAAAGGAGAATTCCGCTAAAGAAATCTCAAAATCGAATGTTTTGGGTGGTTTTATTATTGTTAATGGTGTGAACTTAACTAGCGGTATGCAGGCCGCAGCCGTTCCAATTTTAGCAATGAAAGCACGACGGTTTGTTTTCATAATCTATTTTTTTGAAATACAATTTTTGAATATAACAAGAATACCCTCTCTTCTAATATTTTCTTAAGAATTTGTTTGGATTGAGAAGTAAATTCATCAAATAGTCCCAAACAGGAGGGTATACTTGTTTGAAAAGAAGGTAAAGTATCTGTCTCAAAATTATATGCCGTTTTGAGAGTTTGAAAGTTTCGCTAATTATTTTTTTTGAGCGAAAATTTTAGTTTTAAATATATATTTCTTAAAATTATATTAAATTATTAAAAAATAATCAATATTATACAGTGTATGTTAAACACTTAATAATATTGTTAAGGTTTAAATTTTAATGGCTAAAAGGTTTTCGTAAAACTGAAAATTCATGAATTTGATAGTTTTTGTGTATAGAATGCCTCTTGATTTCATTTCGTTAAGGTAGTTTTAAGAAAAAATTGAAATATTAACATAATTTTTTAAGAGTTACCTGTGATAATGGTAACTGAGTACTAACTAAAGGATTTCATTTTAACTAACAACAATCAATATTAACTTAAACCAAATTTTTTATGAAGAGTACATTCTTAAAGGGTTTTTTGCTATTTGGGGCATTTTTATGTTTTGGATTGGCAAATGCTCAAACGGTAACGGGAACTGTTTCTGATCAAATGGGGCCGTTACCCGGTGCCAGTGTTCTGATAAAGGGCACAACTAGTGGTACCCAGACGGATTTCGACGGTAATTACACGTTGGATAATGTAGATGACAACGCTACGTTAGTGTTTAGCTACATTGGATTTAAAACAGTTGAGATTCCTGTTAATGGCCAATCTTCCATTGATGTGACCTTAGAGGAGGACGCTAGTAAATTGGACGAAGTCGTTGTTACGGGGTATGGTTCCCAGGCAAAAAAGGATTTAACGGGTTCTGTATCAGTAGTGGACACAGAAGAGCTACTTGCAGTTCCTGCCACCACATTTGCCCAACAGCTACAGGGTAGAGCCGCTGGTGTAAGTATTATCAATGATGCCAGGCCTGGAGGAGAAGCTACGGTGCGTATTCGTGGTTTTGGTACGGTAGGTAACAACGCACCATTGTATATAATTGATGGTGTCCCGACTCAAGCACAAGCGAATTTGAACCCAAATGATATTGAATCCCTTCAAATTCTTAAGGATGCCTCGGCTTCTTCTATTTATGGTTCGCGGGCTGCAAATGGGGTTATTATCATTACTACCAAAAAAGGGAAATTGGGGAAACCTACGATTTCTTACAACTCCTTTTATGGTATTGGTTCCCCTGAAAAGGATCCAGAGGCACTTAATGCTAGGGAATTGGGTGAGTACCTTTACTTGGCAGATCTTTATGCTGGAAAAACACCAAGCCATGGTCAGTATACATTCGGGCCAAATGGCGAAGTGACTATCCCCGACTATGTGTTCCCTAGTGGGGCCAATGAAGGTGATCCTGGTACAGACCCAAGTTTATATGCGTTGGAAGAAGGGAATATCTATGCGATTACTCGTTCTGCGGATACCAACTGGTGGGATGCGGTTACACGTTCTGCTCCTGTGCAACAGCATAACATCTCAGCTTCTGGTGCTACTGAAAATGCTCGATACGCATTTACTCTGGGGTACTTCGAACAGGATTATTTGGTGAAATTTGCAAGCTATAACAGGGTTTCCTTAAGAGCGAACACGGAATTCAAGGCTTTGGATAAAAAATTGACAATTGGCGAGAATTTTACAGCTTCCTTCGATAACCAAAAAGGTAATTTTCAAAATGACCAGGAACAAAATGCTGTTTCCGCGGCCTATAAGCACCATCCATTACTTCCCATTTACGATATCGCCGGTAATTTTGCAGGTAGTAGGGGGGCTAACTTAGGAAACAACTTTAATCCTTATGCGGTATTGGCAAGAGATCAGGATGATAGAACGTATAGGTTGCGTTTATTGGGTAATGTGTTTGCTGAATATGCAATCACTCCAAATCTAAGTATCCGTTCCAGTTTTGGTGCAGACGTAAGAGCACAAAGAAATAGGGATTTGGGTAGGCCACAGCCTGAGTATGTAGAGGGTAACTTTATCAATAGTTCTACCGCTAGGGAGGAATATGAGTATCAGTGGACCTGGACCAATAGTTTGGAATATACCAAAACCTTTAATGAGGTACATAATTTCAAAGCCTTTGTAGGTGTTGAGAGTATTCAACAATTTGAAGAGAGATTTGGCGCATCAAGACAGCGTTTCGCCTTCGAAACCACTAACATTCTAAGCTACTTAGATTTAGGAAATGCAACAACATCTACCAACTATGGTTTTGTACAGCAGGATTATTCGCTTTGGTCCCAGTTTGGTAGAATAGATTATGACTATAATGGCAAATATTTGGCCCAGGTTACCTTAAGAAATGACTCGTCCTCCAGATTCCAGGCAGCTTCTAGAAGTGCAGTGTTCCCTGCATTCAGTTTAGGATGGAGGGTTTCGGATGAAAGTTTTATGGATAATGTAGAATGGATTGATGACCTTAAGTTAAGATATGGTTGGGGACAGACGGGTAACCAACAAATAGGTGATTACAACGCCTTTACTACCTATCAATCCAATATAGGAACAGCAGGTTATCCTATAGACGGTAATCCTTCTTCTCCGGCAATTGGCTTTCAAACACAAGCATTTGGTAACCCCAACGCTAAGTGGGAAACGACCACTACAAATAACGTGGGAATCGATTTGAATATGCTGCAAAATAGATTGACTTTCTCTCTTGATGCGTATACTAGGGTTACTACCGACATGTTGTTTCAAATTCCTCCAACGTATACAGCGGGACAAGCTGATGCTCCCCGTTTTAACGTAGGTGGTATTACCAACAAAGGGGTGGAATTTAATTTAGGATTTAGTGATCAAAAAGGAGATTTTGGATATAGTGTCAATACCAATTTTACTCATTACACCAATAATGTGGACAAATTAGATGATAATCCTTCCACTCGTTTCCTAGGAGGTTCTAGAAGGGTGCCTTCATTAACAGTGACACAGGCCGGTTCACCACTTTCTTCGTTCTTTGGTTTCAAAACCGTGGGTATTTTCCAATCACAGGCGGAAGCAGATGCATGGCCAGCGTACGGAGATTACAATGCCCCTGGTAAATTAAAAGTTGCTGATATAAATGGTGACGGGGTTATCAACGATGATGATAGAACTGTCATTGGAAATCCACATCCAGACTTTGTGTATGGTATCAACATAGACCTTACCTATAAGAACTTGGCCTTGAACATCTTCGGTAATGGTTCACAAGGGAATGATATATATAATTATGTGAGGTATTTCGCAGATTTTAACACCTTCCAAGGAAACCGCTCCAGAAGAGCCCTTTATGGTGCTTGGCAACCTACAAATCCACAGGCGGACCCAAGTACTTGGGTAGCGGCAAATCCAAATGCTACTGTGCCGATTATGGATGCTAACGACCAAGTAAGTAGCCGTCCATCATCTTATTTTGTTGAAGATGGAAGTTATTTTAGAATCAAGAACGTACAGTTGACCTATAATTTTACTGACAACGTATTGGATGCAATTCCTGGAATTTCTAGAGCTTCAATATATGTACAAGGACAGAACTTGGCTACTTTTACAAAGTACACAGGATTGAATCCTGAAATTCAAACGCCAAATAGTATAGATATTGGTTATGATGGAGGGTTCATGCCTGTTGCAAGGACTTTTCTTTTGGGACTTAATGTAACTTTAAACTAAAAAAATTATGTTATATACAATTATTATGAAAAGGAGAAATTTAATACTTGGAGCCTTGCTCGCCATTACGATTTTGGCGATAGGCTGTAGTGATGAATATTTAAATAGGGAACCAGAGGGCCGATTTAGCGAGGGAGACGTAGCTACCGCGGACGGAGTAGAAGGACTTCTAATTGCGGCATATACTATGGTTCCTGGTGGGGGGCTTACAGGGCAAACTTGGCACAACGACATTCACAGTTGGGTGTTCAACATAGCGTCCGATGATGCCCTCAAAGGGACGGATGCAGGAGATCAACCTGAACAGTCGTTTATAGAAGCTTATGATTTTCAGGCATTTAATGTACATATCCGTGATAAATGGAGAGGTTTGTATAAAGGGGTTGCCGCTGCTAATAACGTAATTAATACGTTGGCCATTGTTGAAGAAGGTATAACCGATGCAAGAAGGGAGCAAATTATTGCGGAGGCACGTTTTTTGAGAGGTCTTTTCCATTTTGAAGCAAGAAAAATGTGGCGTATGCCAGTCTATATTAGTGATGAGAACTTCGTACTCAACGATTTAAATAGTACCAAAATTCCAAATGATCGTGAAATATGGCCATTTATTGAAGCGGATTTTGAGGCAGCGGCATCAGTACTACCTGATTCTCAAGGTGATGTAGGTAGGCCAACGAGTTGGGCTGCAAAGGCGTTTTTGGGAAAAGCAAAAATGTATCAAGGATGGGACACAAATGGTTCTGCCAATACTTCAAAATTACAGGAAGCGAAGACGATATTTGATGATATCATTAATAATGGACCTTTTCAATTGATGGATAAATTTGAAGATAACTTTTTAGTTGCCACACGTAATAATGCCGAATCTATTTTTGAAGTGCAATATGCGATAAATAGTGCATCTGGAGATGCTTCAAATAGGGGGATAGGTCTGGCTCACCCCTATACGGATCCTTGGGGTTGTTGTGGATTTTATCAAGCATCACAAAACTTGGTCAATGCGTATCAAACTGAAAATGGACTACCTTTATTGGATACTTTTGATGACACCGATGTTTCCGCGGACACAAATGCAGATGGCTCTTCTGTGGTTACAACCACTTTAGACCCAAGATTGGATCATACTGTAGGTAGACCGGGAATACTTTACAAAGGGTTCAAAATTTACCAAACTGATTTTGTAAGGGACCTATCTTACGCCGGTCCATTTTTCTCCATGAAACATGTTGCTGAACCTGAGGCCTTTGGTCAAGGTGGTTGGGGAAATCTCTCTGCTAATAACTATAGGATAATGAGATTGGATATGATTTACTTATGGCTGGCAGAAGCTGAAGTGGAATTAGGTAATTTGGAAAGGGCAAGAGAGTTGGTCAATGTTATAAGGGCTAGGGCCGCTAATCCAGAAGGATTTGTTCCCAATGCAATCCAAGGTGCAGAGCGAAATGACTTTACTGTAGAAGAAGGCACTCCTGCTGCAAATTATGATATCGCCACTTATGATGATCCTTGGACCGATCAGGCATTGGCTAGAAAAGCGGTACGTTTTGAGACACGCTTGGAGTTCGCATTAGAGGGACATAGATTTTTTGACCTACAGAGATGGGGTGTATCTGCAGAAGTGTTGAATGCTTATATAGCGAGTGAATCTCAGCATAGAAGTTATATGCAAGGGAAAACTTTTGTTGAAGGAAAGCATGAGTATTTCCCAATACCATTGGAGGCAATTGATCGTTCAGCATTGGAAGGCGAACCTACTTTAACTCAAGATCCTGCTTATTAGAAAATAAATAATATATCTTTATTAAACCTGGAGCTTACACTCCAGGTTTTTTTTTGTTATTGCTCCGCTTCTATCTAAGTATGTTTTTAAGCGTATTTAATACCTGGATTATAGATGATATAAACCACTTTATTGGTTTTACGGATTTGATTTAAATCCTAACAAAGGACTGTTCGCTTTCTTTGCTGAATATAATATTTTTTATCGTGGGGAAATATTTCTTTTGGCTATTTCAGTTTGGGAGAATCACCTGTAAAATTCATGAATTTTACCTGATTCTGTCAATATTATAATGTAAAAGACTGGTTTTTAGCGTAACTTGTTGTTGTAGTAAGGGCTACAAAATTGTTAGAGTTAGTTTATTAATTTCAAAAAAAGGTAGTAGTGGTTCCCCATACTACCTTTTTCAATTTTAAAACTTATTATTTAATTATTTTTCCTCGTTCAATTGCTTAATGAAGTATGATGGAAGTATTCCCTGTCTTTTTTTAAACGCTGCATTAAATGTATTTAGATTGTTATAGCCTACGGATGAGGCTATGTAACTAAGCTTACTTTTTCGGAATTCTTCTTCCTGCAATAATCTTGTCAATAAATAGTTGATTCGCAACTCATTTATGTAGTTGTTAAAATTGGAACCTTTTTCAATATTGATAACTTGTGATAGGTATTTGGGATTTGTCTTAAGCTTCTCCGCTAGTTGATGAAGATTGCAATTGGAGTCTATAAAAAAGTTTTCCTTTTCCAGTTTTCTCAAGCGGCTTAGAATAATGTCTTTTACATTATCGTCAAGAACATTTGTTTTATCCTCTATTTTGACCTCAAGTTTTTTAGTTTGAATACTAGGATTTTCCATCTTTAACTGTGCTTCCAGGTTCTCTATGGTCCTCCTGTAAATTACTTTGTTTTTTTCCTTGATTTTCACATATGAGATTACAATGAATAGGCCAATTATCAGAAAGCAAACAAGAACGGTTATTATCGCCGTTAATTTTGATTTCTGTGATAAATTCTCAAGCTCCAAGGCCTGTTGTTTTTGATTGGCCTCTTTGATTTTTCTTCTCGTTTCAAGTATAATGATACGCTGTTCCTTTTCATTGTTGAATAGGGAGTCTCTTATGGCGCCATTGAGGGTTTTATAATCCTTAACTTTATCGGGTTTATTTGTTTTCTCATAAAGGTCGATCAGAATACCACTATTGGATTTTATTACATCAAATGCATTAATATTTTCGGCGGCGTCTATACTTTTTTCGTAGGTTAAAATTGCATTGGTAGTATCCTTGGTCTTCAGATAAAGTTCTGCCTGAATCATTAACGCCCTTGGCAGCCTAAATCTATAGTTGTTCCTTTTCACCATGCTCAAGGCTTGGTCAAGATAATTTTGGGATTTGTCAAATTCACCATTGGACATATAAATATCTGCCATATTCATATAAACAACACTTTGTATATAGCTGCCTGGAGAATACAGTTCTTTCTCGATTTTTAAATAAAAATCATAAGCTTTTAAAGCGGCTTTACTATCCCCTAGTTTAGCGGACATTCTGGCAATTTCGTCCACCTTTTGAAAAATGTAGTGTGTGTCCTTTTGTTTTATAATATAATCCAATCCCTTTAAACAATGTTCCAGGGCTTTTTCGTAATTCTCAATTCTAAGATAATAGTGGGAAAGAGCGGCATGCGCTTTGGATAAAATGAATTCGTTCATGGTATTTTCTGCAATGTCCAAAAGTTTAAGTCCTGTTTCCAAGGCAATATCGTACTCTCCTTTCTCTGTATGGATATCAGACTTTAATGTTTCAAATTCTGCATAGGTTTCTGGATATTTCCTGTAATCTATTTCTTGCTCTAGGCCATTAATAACTTCCATGGAACGATTGAAGTCTCCCTGAATGAAAAGTAGATAGGCTTTATTATATTTTGACTTGATTATACCGTTGTAATAGTTGAGTTCTTCAGAAATCGCCAATGCCTCTTTATTGTAATTTTTTGCGATTTCAATGTTCCTGTACTTGTATAGATGACAAAGCTGTAATAGGATATCTGCTTTCTCCTTTCCAAAAGCCTTGTCCTTTAAGGCTGTTAGAGTATTTATCTCCTGGTATTTATTTTGATTTTTTGTATCGGAAACCAATCTTTCTATGCGATTAAAGTAATCGCCTATACTATCATTTTTTTGTTTTTGGGAAAAAACGAATGATTGAATAGAAAATAAAATTAGTACGAATATTTTGGAGCTTTTGTTCAAACCGTCATTGTCAACCTAAAGGAAATTCTAAATTATAAAATAAACCGGTCAAATACTATTTGAGCATTAGCTATTAAAAGAAGAGTAGTATATTAATTTTTTTAAAGCATTAATTATCATAAAGTTGATGGTGATTTAAAATAAAATTATTGGTTGAAAATAATTTTAATTGCACTCCTCATAATCGAACACAAAAAAACCCTCTCAAAAAGAGGGTTTTTTTAATTAATTGTAGATTCAAATCTATAATCGAAAATTTTAATAGTTTTAGATTAAGCCAAATAAGGCTAATAGAGATCCAACGGCAACTACGGCCAAAAAGGCGTTCATTGCAATAATGAGAATTGACAGATATGCATCAACCCCAGTCTTAAATGATAAATTGTTCATAACATTACCTACTTTAAAGTTATTTACCTTAAAGTACGGATAATTGGTAGTTTAATTGTATTACATGTTGTGTAGCAGTGCTTTAGCGTGGTGTAGGGTCTCATTTTTGTTGTCGGTTGTCCCTAAATTTTTGCATTACATCGATAAAAATAAACTTTTGGTCGATATTGACTACGAAAAAAGGATGTACCGTTGGCACAGCACATCCCTTAAATACTTTGTTGGTTCTATATTTAGTGTTTTAAATAAGCCCCATAGCATCTAAAATCCACGCAATGGGTATTGCGACCAAAATGCCAATAAGACAAGCAATCATAATTTTTAAAAAACCATTGAGGATTTTTACTCCAAAGGGTAGTTCTTGTTCCATAATCCTATTAGTGTTGTTTACTACAAGATACCCAATTTTGAAGAAAGATCTTGAAAAACAGGGTTTTAATTCGATTAAGGGATAAAAATATCCCGTTAAGAACAAATTCAATTTATCCCTTTTGGGCTTCTAAATCTTTCCAGGATGGAGTTAAGATTGCAATACCAGGCCTTAAAGTATCCAAGGCCTTGTTTCTTTTAGGGCTCTTAATTTTTCTTCTCGGGTGTTCCAATAAGCTCGAATCTATTTTGGTAGAATCCATTCTTTTTTGGATATCTTCATTATTGTTTTCTTTGGAATTTACATAGGGGTCCCAACATGACTTAAGTATGACAGAAAGCAGTAAAATATAAAAGATTTGAGGGCTTTTCATCTTAATTGAGACTAGGATTACTATAATAATGTACGTATCCCTTCCATGATTTGGATGCTTGCCCCTTTGTTGTTTAAAATGTATTGAGAATTAATGGCTCCTATGCTGCTACTTTCTTTCGCGTTATTAAACAGTTGATTTATAACCTCGTTAAATTCTTTTTGATTCTTTATAGGAAGTATTCCACCTAGTTGGACCAAATCCTCGACTTCCAGAAATCCCTTATGGTTTGGCCCGATAATAACCGGAATACCAAAAACTGCTGGTTCCAGGGTGTTGTGGAGTCCCGTGGCAAATCCCCCACCCACATAGGCTATATTTGCATAACTATAAATTTTGGTTAAAAGTCCAATGGTATCTATAATGATTACTTGTATGTCAGCAGATATTTGTTTTGGAAGGTCGGTATAAAGCAATGTCTTTTTACTGATGCTTTTTTTTAGATTTTGAATGTGCTCCCCATTGATGTTGTGCGGAGCTATGACAAATTTCTCATCACCCTTAGTGTTATTTATGAATTCGACCAGTAATTTTTCATCTTCTGGCCAGGTGCTTCCAGCGACGAGACAATTTTTTCTTTGTTGGAATTGGTCCATGAACCCGAGAGAATTATCCTGTTCCAATATTTCCAATACCCTGTCCAATCTGGTATCTCCTGCTACCGACACCTTTTCAATTCCAATGTTTTTTAATAACATATAGGAATTATCGTCCTGTACAAAAATGTGGGAAAATTGACTTAATGAACTTCGCATAAACCCGCCATAACTTTTAAAGAATATTTTATCGGGCTTAAATCTTGCCGAAATTAGGAGAGCTGGAATCTTCCTCTTATTCAGCATATGTAAATAATTTGGCCAAATTTCGTATTTGATGAAGATGGCCAAACTGGGTTTCACCGTATCCAAAAACATGGCCGCTTTTTTGGGGGTGTCAATAGGCAGATACGTGGTGATGTCCGCTGGGGACGAATCCTTTTTCACTTCGTATCCCGACGGAGAGAAAAAGGTCAAAAGAATCTTATGGGTGGGATATTCCAATTTTAATCTCTCAAGTATGGGCAACCCCTGCTCATATTCTCCCAAGGACGCGGCGTGTATCCAGAGCACCTTATCGGTTTCTGAAATTCTATTTTTTAAGACGTCAAAAACTTCTTTACGTCCTGATACAAATTGGGAAATCTTGGGATTGACAAGTGCCACTAACTTTAGAATTTGCCAGCTTATGAAAACAATAAAGGAATAGATGTATCTCAATTTGATTTGTTTGCGACTAAATTACGTTTCTTTAAAGAAAATCATTATGGCACGTTTCGTATTTTTGCTCTACTTCACCTAATAACGTAAAATGAAAAAAATACAGATGGTTGACCTTGGTGGTCAATATCAGGAAATAAAGGAACAAGTCAATGATTCCATTTCCAAAATACTGGAATCGTCGTCCTTCATAAATGGACCGGAAGTGCATGCCTTTCAAAAGGAGCTGGAAGATTATCTTGGGGTTAAACATGTCATTCCTTGCGCCAATGGAACGGATGCCCTACAAATAGCCATGATGGGGCTCGGTTTAAAACCTGGCGATGAAGTCATTACCGCCGACTTTACTTTTGCGGCCACGGTAGAGGTTATAGCCCTATTGCAAATTACACCAGTTCTGGTAGATGTGGATATGGAAACCTTCAATATAGATATTGAAGCCGTTGAGAAGGCGATAACTCCAAAAACAAAAGCCATAGTGCCCGTACATCTTTTTGGCCAATGTGCCAATATGGATGCTATAATGGGCTTAGCTCAGAAACACAATCTTTACGTTATCGAGGACAATGCTCAGGCCATTGGAGCTAAATATCAGTTTGCCGATGGAACAAAAAAAATGGCTGGAACCATTGGTCATGTGGGGGCAACCTCCTTTTTCCCCTCAAAAAATCTGGGATGCTATGGCGATGGAGGAGCTATTTTTACTAATGATGATGTCTTGGCACATACCATAAGGGGAATTGTAAACCATGGTATGTATGAGCGATACCACCATGATGTTGTGGGGGTGAATTCTAGATTAGATTCTATTCAGGCTGCCGTTCTTAGGGCCAAATTGCCAAAATTGGATGGATATTGCAATGACCGAAGAGCCGCAGCCAAGAAGTATAATGAGGCTTTAAAAAATGAAAAGAATATTGTGCTACCTAAAACGGTAAGGTCTTGCGAAGGCATTTGTGAAAATTGTGATTGCCACGTATTTCATCAATATACACTTAGAATTACAAATGGAAAGCGTGATGATTTAGTCAAATTCCTTAACGGCAATAATATTCCTTGCGGTGTGTATTACCCAATTCCATTGCACCGCCAAAAAGCTTATCTAGATGAAAGGTATAACGAAGCGGATTTTAGGGTGACCAACCAATTGGTGGAAGAAGTTATCTCATTGCCAATGCACACTGAACTTGACGATGAACAAATTACCTTTATTACCGATAAGGTCATCGAGTTTATGAATTCTTAGGTTTTTTATGTTTTATTTTTAAAGTCTAACAAAATAATTGAAATGAAAATATTGGTAACCGGTGGACTTGGTTTTATAGGTTCCCATACGGTAGTAGAACTGCAAAACAAAGGATTCGATGTTATAATCATAGACAATTGTTCCAATGCCGATGAGAAGGTTCTAGATGGTATAGAAATAATAACCGGGACAAAACCAATTTTTGAAAAGTTGGATTTAAAGGATAGAAACAAGGTCGAAGACTTTTTTCAAAGATATCAGGATATAGAAGGGGTAATACACTTTGCCGCTTCCAAGGCGGTAGGGGAGAGTGTTGAGAAGCCATTACTGTATTATGAGAATAACATTGGTACCCTTATTTATATATTAAAGGAGCTCAGTAAAAAGAACAAGTCCAGTTTTATTTTTAGTTCTTCCTGTACCGTTTATGGCCAAGCAGATGAAATGCCCATAAACGAAGATGATCCCGTTAAGGAGGCCGAATCTCCCTATGGAAATACCAAGCAGATAGGCGAGGAAATTATTAGGGATACCTGCAAGGTAACCCCCCAGTTAAATGCCATTGCACTCCGATACTTTAATCCTATGGGTGCCCATCCTAGCTCTGAAATTGGAGAATTACCCATTGGTGTACCACAGAACCTAGTGCCATTTATAACACAAACCGGTGTTGGGCTTAGAAAGGAACTATCTGTTTTTGGCGATGATTATCCCACGGAAGATGGCACCTGTATTCGAGATTACATCTATGTCGTGGATTTGGCAAAGGCCCATGTCGTGGCTTTGGAGCGCTTATTGGCTTCAAAGAACAGCCAAAATTATGAAGTCTTTAATGTAGGTACTGGAAAAGGAAGTTCGGTCCTGGAAGTAATCCATAGTTTTGAAAGGGTTTCAGGCGAAAAACTAAATTACAAAATAGTAGGTAGAAGACCTGGCGATATCACCACGGCCTATGCAGATACGACAAAGGCCAATAATGTGCTTGGTTGGAAATCGGAATACTCGTTGGACCAGGCTATGAAATCGGCATGGGAATGGGAACAAAAAATTAGAAATTGATTTCCTTGGATTGGAATCTTTAATAAGGGGAAATATGCTATATTTCCCCTTATTTTATTATAAAAACCAGCGTCATGAATTTTAGATTACTATTTGCCTTGTTTTTTGTGGGATTAATTGCCAGTGCCCAAGATACTTATATCCATTGTGGCAAAATTTTGGATGTGAAATCTGGAAAGCTACAATCTGAAAAGACCATTGTTGTTTCAGGGAATAAAATCAAGAGTATTCTGGATGGATACGTTTCAGGAACTACCAATGATAGCGTAGTGGATTTAAAATCAAAGACAGTTTTACCAGGTTTTATCGATATGCATGTTCATATAGAAAGCGAATCGAGTCCTTCAAGATATTTGGAACGATTTACCAAAAATGAGGCGGATGTTGCCTTGCAATCTACCGTCTATGCCAAAAGAACATTGATGGCGGGTTTTACGACCGTACGAGATTTAGGGGGGTCAGGAGTGAATATAGCCTTGCGGAACGCCATCAATAAAGGGACTGTTGTTGGCCCAAGAATATTTACTGCCGGTAAATCAATAGCTACTACAGGAGGTCATGCGGATCCAACCAACGGTGTAAGGGATGATTTAATGGGGGATCCAGGGCCAAAAGACGGGGTGGTAAATTCTCCGGATGATGGAAGGAAAGCGGTTAGACAGCGTTATAAAGATGGTGCCGATGTTATTAAGATAACGGCTACGGGCGGTGTGCTTAGCGTTGCCAAAAATGGTCAAAATCCGCAATTTACTTTTGACGAAATAAAAGCAATTGTAGAAACTGCCAATGATTATGGAATGCTTACAGCAGCGCATGCCCATGGGGACGAAGGCATGCAAAGAGCGGTCAAGGCGGGTATAAAAACAATAGAGCACGGTACCATGATGTCCGATGAAACCATGGACCTTATGATTGAAAAAAACACGTATATGGTACCCACTATTTCCGCAGGACAAGAGGCGGCACGTTTGGCTAAAATTCCTGGTTATTTACCACCTGTTGTGGCAAAAAAGGCTTTGGAAATAGGGCCGCTCCTTAACGCTACTTTTGCCAGAGCTTATAAGAAGGGAGTGCCCATTGCCTTTGGAACGGATTCCGGGGTTTCTCCGCATGGAGATAACGGTAAGGAATTTGGGTATATGCATGCCGCGGGAATGCCCATTATTGAAACCTTGCGTTCCGCTACCATCACCAATGCTCGGTTATTGGGAATGGAAAATGAGTTGGGACAATTAAAGGAGGGTTATGTTGCCGATATTGTGGCCGTAGACGATAACCCTTTGGATAATGTGAATACCTTGGAAGAAGTTTCTTTCGTAATGAAGGAAGGGGTTGTCTATAAGCAATAACTTCTCGATTTAAACCCTTATATGGAGCACCAAGTTCAGAATAGTAGGCAGTTATTAAAATTATCTGAAAATCAAGAATTGTATTACAGTTTGGTGTTGCAATTGGAAAAGGATTTTACGTTAGCCAATAATCCCTTGAATATAACTAGTGATATCAAAAGTGAAGAACTGATTAAGGTGCTCGTTGAGAAAATCTATTTCCTGATGATGGAAAAGTTTTCTGAATATTTAAATGTGCTTTATGTCATAGATATCCCGGAAAAAGAATTTCAACATATAGAGGTGACCGATGCCGTTGAGGTTTCAGGCCAAGTGGCGTTTCTTATCCTAAATCGGGAATTTCAAAAAGTTTGGCTCAGAAACAAATACAAGTAATTGCGCTTTGTAGCTTTTCGCGATTCGAAAAAAAAATTAAACCTTTATGTAAATACCTTTCTTGTCCATAATATAACCGGCCAGCCAGCACGTCAGCATAATCCAAAGGGCGAATAAAAAGGACCCTACGTAGTCTCCAGTTGTTGCAATGAATATATTATCTGCTATCCAATTGTAAGCGCTTGTTCCTTTCATTTTAATTTCAAACAGGCTAATAACGAAAATTTCGGATAAGAGGTAAATAAACAGGGTATTCCTTCCAAAAACCTCAAAAAAGTATGTCCTTTTAAAGGTCTTAGTCATGTCTAACAAGTAAACCAAAATAGCAATAACGAAGAGGTCAATTCCGCATGTTAAAAGCACAAAAGAACTGGTCCATAGTTTTTTATTAATGGGTAAAATTAAATCCCAAGCCAATCCTGCAAAAACCAAAAC
>JAUIGC010000298.1 GCA_030429835.1 Bacteroidia bacterium | reverse complement strand
ACCGTTAAATTGGACAAACATGCAATTGCGTGGGCAGAAAAGAGAAGAGCAAGAAACAAAACCGCTAAAGCTTAAGAACTATGGCAACATTACAACAACAGGCAAAAGGTAAAAAAGATGGGGAGATCAGGTATCTAACCCCGTTGAACATTGAAACCAACACCAAGAAAAAGTACTGCAGATTCAAAAAATCAGGTATTAAATACATTGATTACAAGGATGCCGACTTTTTAATGAAATTGGTGAACGAGCAAGGCAAATTATTACCGAGAAGACTTACGGGGACTTCCTTGAAATATCAAAGGAAAGTAGCCCAAGCTGTAAAGAGGGCTCGTCATTTGGCACTAATGCCATATGTTGGTGATTTATTAAAATAAAAGAAAAGAATCATGGAGCTTATATTAAAGGAAGACGTAGAAAACTTAGGTTTTAAAGACGATTTGGTGAGCGTTAAGAATGGATACGGTAGAAATTACCTTATTCCTCAAGGCTTGGCCACCATGGCGACTCCATCGGCTAAAAAGGTTTTGGCAGAAAACTTAAAGCAGAGGGCGCACAAAGAGAAAAAAGTGGTTGATGAAGCCAAGAAAACGGCTGAATCACTTAAGGCTTTGGAATTGAAGATTACTGCTAAGACAGGTACTGCCGATAAATTGTTCGGCTCTGTTACCAATGGTGATTTGGCAGAAGCAATAGCAAAAGAGGGTCATACTATCGATAAGAAGTTTATCAGTATTCAGGGAGGTTCCGTAAAAAGAACTGGACCTTACAATGCACAGATCAGACTTCATAGGGAGGTAGTGGTAGACTTTCCTTTTGAAGTTATTGCAGAGCAAAAATAAACAGATATTCAATGTCTATAAAAGCCTTTCAGGAAACTGAAGGGCTTATTTTTTTATAATGGTCAAATACTAAAATTAGACTTTTGAAATACGAAAGACTTACAAAGGAACAGTTGGAGGAATTGCACCCGGAGTTTATCAATTTTCTGGCAACACAATCCATTGACAAGGCGGAATGGGACAATATAAAACAAAATAAGCCTCAGGTCGCAGAGGAGGAATTGGACATATTCAGTGATTTGGTTTGGGAAGGGGTACTGACCAAAGTTGCCTACTTGGAGAATATCTCCGCCCAACAAATGCATCTTTTTCATTTGACCGATAAGGAAATGAAACTGATTGCGGTTAAAGTTTTGAATCCAGAAATAGATTTGACCACTAAGGTAGGTTTTGATTGGTTCAAAAAGAATTGGCAATCGGATTTCGTGGATTATATGACCGCATCCAAGGCCTATACGGAAGACCCCAATCAAGATAAATTTGAATTGATCAAGCAAGGGGCCGTAATTACGAAAGGAGAATTATATCAGTGGTTTGATAAAGTTATAGAAACCCCCTAACCTCCAAAGGGGAACAAGTTTCTAAGATAGTGTCTTCCCTCCTTTGGAGGGGATTAAGGGGAGGCTTATATTTGCACTTCATAAAATATTCATGGCACAAAAACCATCCATACCTAAAGGAACCCGAGATTTCACACCTTCCGAGGTCGTAAAACGTAACTATATTTTTGATGTAGTTAAGAGCCATTTTCAAACTTTTGGTTTTCAGCCCATAGAAACACCATCCTTTGAAAATTCAGAAACCTTAATGGGTAAGTATGGGGATGAAGGTGACCGGTTGATTTTTAAAATATTGAATTCGGGTGATTTTTTGGGCAAGGTGGATGACTCTCTTTACAACTCAAGGGATTCTAATAAAATAACACCTCGTATATCGGAAAAAGCCCTACGATATGATTTAACCGTGCCTTTTGCCCGATATGTGGTGATGCACCAGAATGAGCTGGACTTTCCGTTTAAACGCTATCAGATACAGCCTGTATGGCGTGCGGATAGGCCCCAAAAGGGACGTTTTCGAGAATTTTTTCAATGTGATGCCGATGTAGTAGGTTCGGATTCATTACTTCAGGAAGTAGAGCTTATACAGCTCTATGATACCGTGTTCACCGATTTAAAATTGGAAGGGGTTACCATAAAATTGAACAACCGTAAAATTTTGGCCGGTATTGCCGAAGTGATAGGGGCCAAGGATTTGTTGATAGATTTTACCGTAGCCTTGGATAAATTGGATAAGATAGGGGAGGACGGTGTTAAGAAAGAAATGCTATCCAAGGGTATTTCTGAGTCCGCCATTGAAAAAGCATCGCCTTTGTTTAATTTGAGCGGCAGTAATGCAGACCAATTGGAAAGATTGGAAGAGCTGCTCAAAGATTCCGAAGAAGGCAGCAAAGGTGTAGCAGAGCTTCGGTTTATCATGGAAACCATTACTAGTCTAGGGTTGCAATCCGCAAAATTGGTTATTGATGTTACTTTGGCCAGAGGCCTCAACTATTATACAGGGGCCATTTTTGAAGTTGGTGCTCCGGAAGGAGTTTCTATGGGATCCATTGGTGGAGGTGGTAGATATGATGACCTTACCGGGATATTCGGCCTCCCTAATGTAAGCGGGGTGGGTATTTCCTTTGGCCTGGATAGAATTTATTTGGTGCTGGAGGAACTAGGTCTTTTTCCTAAGGCCATAGACCGCTCATTGGATGTTCTTTGTCTTAATTTTGGCCCCAAGGAAGGCCTGGCGGCCTTAAAGTTGACTACGGTCTTAAGAAAAAAAGGTATAAAAGCGGATCTGTATCCTTCGGATGCCAAGCTCAACAAACAGTTCAAGTATGCGAACAATCGCAATGTCCCGTATGTGATTCTATTGGGAACGGAGGAGTTGAACAACAATTCCTTCGTTGCAAAACATATGGAGAG